>DATHMF010000075.1 GCA_035487355.1 Terriglobales bacterium
CGGCTTGCTGCGGTCAAATTTTTCCTTCGCCATGTTCTCTCTCTTTGCTCCTGGCTCTTTGCTCTTATTGCTTAAATTCTTTTAATCTGCGCTCATCCGCGTTAATCTGCGGCGAATAAATTCTTTACTTGCTGGTAGCGCTCTTGCCCTGCGCTTTGGCAATAATTTCTTCGGCTACCGAGCGCGGCGCTTCTTCATAGCGCGCAAAGTGCATGGAATATTCCGCGCGCCCTTGCGTGCTCGAGCGCATGTGCGTGGCGTAACCGAACATCTCCGCCAGCGGCACAATGGATTTAATCACCTGCGACCCGGCGCGGTGCTCCATGCCTTCAATGCGTCCACGGCGCGAGCTGAGGTCGCCCATGATGGCTCCGGCATAATCTTCCGGCGTAACCACTTCGACGGCCATGACCGGCTCAAGCAGCACTGGTGAAGCCTTGCGCGCAGCTTCTTTGAAGGCCATCGAACCGGCGATCTTGAAGGCCATTTCGTTGGAGTCAACCTCGTGATAGCTGCCGTCGTAAAGCTCGACCTTCACATCCACCATGGGATAGCCAGCTAGCACTCCGCCCTCCAGTGCTTCCTGAATACCCTGGTCAATCGGCTTGATGTATTCCTTGGGCACCGAGCCACCGGTAACCTCGTTGATGAACTCGTATCCCTTGCCCGGCTCGTTGGGCTCAATGCGAATCTTGGCGTGGCCGTACTGTCCGCGGCCGCCGGTCTGGCGAATATACTTGCCTTCGGCTTCCGCCTTTTTGCGGATGGTCTCGCGATAGGCCACCTGCGGCTTGCCCACGTTGGCCTCGACCTTATACTCGCGCATCATGCGATCCACGATGATTTCCAAATGCAGCTCGCCCATGCCGCTGATGATGGTCTGCCCGCTGTCAGGATCGGTGTGGACTTTAAAGGTCGGGTCTTCTTGCGCCAGCTTGCTCAACGCCAGCGACATCTTTTCCTGATCGGCTTTGGTTTTGGGTTCTACCGCAACGGCGATGACGGGAACAGCAAATGTGATGGATTCCAGCAGGATGGGGTGCTTTTCGTCGCTAATGGTATCGCCGGTGGTGACATTCTTCAGTCCAACCACGGCGCAGATATCGCCCGCCATGATCTCCGTGATGTCTTCGCGCTTATTGGCGTGCATCTTGAGCAGGCGGCCAATGCGTTCGGTCCTGTTTTTGGCGGAACTCAACACACTCTGGCCGGATTGCAACTGCCCCGAGTACACCCGGATAAACGTAAGGTGCCCGACGAACGGATCAGCCATAATCTTGAACGCCAGCGCGCTGAAGGGCTCATTGTCATCCACTTTGCGCGTAATTTTTTCGCCGTTGTCCGGATTTATACCGGTAATCACCGGGATATCCAGCGGCGAGGGCAGATAATCCACCACCGCATCCAGCAGCGGCTGTACGCCCTTGTTCTTGAATGATGTGCCCACCAGAACCGGGAACACCTTCAACTCAATCGTGCTCTTGCGCAGAGATTTTTTCAGCTCCGAGGGCGTAATGGTCTCGCCTTCCAGGAACTTGTGCAGAATTTCGTCGTCGTTCTCGGCGATGGTCTCGACTAATTGTGTGTGGAAGGCTTCGGCTTTCTTTTTTAGGTCGGCGGAAATTTCTTCGACAACGTACTCGGCGCCCAGGGTCTCATCATTCCAGATGATGGCCCGCATTTCGATCAGGTCTACGACGCCCTTGAATTTATCTTCTTGTCCGATGGGAATCTGGATCGCGACCGGCTTGGCATTGAGGCGCTTGCGGATGGTGTCTATGGCATGTTCAAAATCCGCGCCCATCTTGTCGATTTTATTGATAAAGCAAATGCGTGGGACGCCGTATTTATCGGCCTGGCGCCATACTTTTTCCGATTGCGGCTGCACCCCGTGCACCGCGTCAAACAGCGCGACCGCGCCGTCGAGCACGCGCAGGGAGCGCTCCACCTCGGCGGTGAAATCCACGTGGCCGGGGGTATCAATAATGTTGACGCGAACGTCGCGCCAGGAGCATGTAGTGGCAGCGCTGGTGATGGTGATGCCGCGCTCCTGCTCCTGCTCCATCCAATCCATGGTCGCAGTGCCTTCATGCACTTCGCCGAGACGGTGCGTGCGTCCCGTGTAAAACAGGATTCGCTCGGTCGTAGTGGTCTTGCCGGCGTCAATGTGGGCCATGATGCCGATGTTTCTGCAACGCTCTAATGGAACTGTACGGGGCACTTTAATTTCTCAATTTCTACTTTGTAGAGACGCTGCTTGCTGCGCCTCGAATTCTTTTTTCGTAGAGAGGTAGCTTGCTACGTCCCTACTCTGGCTAAAAGCTAAGAGCTAAAAGCTTTTTTCTACCACCGATAATGCGCAAAAGCCTTGTTGGCTTCCGCCATGCGATGGACATCTTCCTTCTTCTTGATGGCGGCGCCTTTGCCGTTGGCCGCGTCGAGCAGCTCATTGGCCAGCTTATCCACCATGCCTTTTTCACCGCGCTCGCGGCTGTAGGCCAGCAACCAGCGGATGGCCAGCGACGTACGCCGGTCTGCGGCAACCTCGACCGGAACCTGGTAGTTGGCTCCGCCCACGCGCCGGGTCTTCACTTCCAGCAGCGGCTTGGTGTTTTCTACCGCCTTCTTGAACAGCTTGAGGGGCTCATCGCCGCCTTTTTTCTCAAGCTGCTTCATGGCGTTGTAAAAAATTGACTCTGATGTGGATTTCTTGCCGTCCCACATCATCGAATTTACAAACTTGGTGACCAGCGTGGAGTTGTACACCGCATCGGCCTCAACCTCGCGCTTCGCAATGTGTCCTTTTCTTGGCATATGCTTTATTTATCTGCTTATCTGTTAAGACCGCTCAACTATTTCGCGGTCTCAAAAATCTTTCAGGCCTTTCATCTTCGCGGCTCGGCGGCCTGATGGGCCTCGCCGCTCTTGCATCGCTAACATCTCGAAACCTGAAACTCGAAACTTGAAACTTTCTTACGCCTTGGGCCGCTTGGCTCCGTACTTGGAGCGTCCTTGTTTGCGATTGGCTACGCCGGTGGTATCCAGCGTGCCGCGCACCACGTGATAGCGCACGCCGGGCAGGTCTTTCACGCGGCCTCCGCGAATCAGCACAATCGAGTGCTCCTGCAGGTTGTGGCCGACGCCCGGGATGTAGGTCGTGACTTCAATGCCGTTGGTCAAGCGGACGCGCGCCACTTTGCGCAGTGCCGAGTTCGGCTTCTTGGGCGTCTGCGTGTACACACGCGTACAAACTCCACGCCGTTGCGGGCACTCCTGCAGCGCCGGACTCGCCGTCTTAAATTTCGGCGCCGTCCTTCCCTTACGAACCAACTGATTAAACGTAGGCAAAGTTTTCTTTTCTCCTGCTTCTAAGCCATGCCGCACTCGAGCGACAGGCTCACATGGCGTATCTTGTCGCACGCCAAACCATACTTTCCCGCACACGCAACTCCAATGAGTGCGGGATTACTCAAGGGTTTCCAGAAATTTTGATTTAGCTTCCGACGGTGGCATCGCGCCGGGTCGCCCCAGGAGATGCTCCGTTTCGTCCGCGTTCAACCTGCATACCCTTACCACGGTGGGAAGGAAGCGCAGGTTTATGTTTCAGCGAGATAGATGCGGTGTTTGCAACGCGTAACCGCTGCTCAACTACAACTACTTTATATAGATATTAATCAGACTGAATCGGATTCACACCAACACAGACTCTTACAGCTTTGCTCGCAGAACCTATTAAATATAGCAATCCTGCTGCAGCTTCGTCAACCCTAACAATGCAAAAGTGGCACATTTGGTGTGCTTTTCTAATCAATAATTCACCTAGAGGGTCTCTTTTAGGTCACTTTTAGTCTGAGAACTGGGGACTGGGAACCGAAGAACTGCTTCTAAGCCACAACTACGTCCCCAAACCCCTGTTTGCGGAGGTTCTTGATAGCGGAAACCAACAGCTTCTGGTCATCATCGCCCAGGGCAACAAAGCGGAAGGGCTGCTCTTTGGCCTTAGGATCGTTTTTTGCCAGGATCTCCACCACTGCCTGCACGGTCCCTGTGTTGGTGTGCAACCTGATTTCTCCCAAAACCCCGGCGGCGCACTCTTTCGACAACTCAACTGCGCCTCCCGTCAGGGAAAGCTTGAGCAGGTTGCCTTCAATGGGCACGTTATCCACTATAAAAAGGATCTTCGGGGCCTGCGGCACTCGCACCCGCGGAGAGCGCACCCGTTTGTCCGGTTGTGGGAAATACGCCATAGCTGGCTGAATCCTTGATAGCCGCTGACAGGTCTTCGCCGAACGGCTTCCAGATTGAAGCATGGCATTGCCGGTGTCTCTTAGGGTAGATTACCGAAGTACCATATGTCATTACTTCATCTAAGTATGTATCTTTCGTTGCAGGCTAACGTCCCCGTTCATGCTTCACAAAATCTTACACAGCCAAGCCTAGGAAGCTCTCCCCAAAAGCTGCTACACTGTTTGTTTTCAGCTATTCAGGCGGTATTTCATACGACCACCGGCAGTTAGGGGTGGGGAGGATCAATGCACTATTTGCGGTCAGCGGTTCTAACCTTCATTATTCTTACTGTCGTTCTCTTTTTTGCCAGTTGTGGCGGGGGCAGCTCCAGCAGCGTCGGACCTATTACCAGCATTACCCTATCGCCCAGCCCTGCGCTTTCACTCAACGGTGGAGATACCTTTCAAATGACGGCCAGCGCCACCGATGCCAGAGGCCGCGCCGTGAATAATCAGACGCTCACCTTTAATTCCAGCAATACGTCCGTTGCCCAGATCGCTACTGGTGGCAACTTGCCCGGCATAATCTGCGCCGGCGGAGTATGGAAAGATGGTCAAGGCAACACCTCGGATGGACTGGCTAATCCTGTCGTCTGTGCGTCTCAGGTACCTCCTCCAGCAGCGCCTGTATTTAATTCCGGCACGACAAACATCACGGTTACCGCCCAGGGCGTCACCAGTAACGCTGTTACCGTCAACGTGCATCCCAAGGTGGCGAGGGTAGTGCTTACTGCCTCGCAAAATACCTGCGCTTCCCAGACTGGACAAATTTCTTTTACGGCGCAGGCACTGGATGCAAACGGCATTGACATCACCAGCTCTGTCGGCGGCTTTAACTGGAGCATCGCTGACAGCACTGTCGGCACTTTGGCATACTCCACCACGCCTGGCCCCAATAACCTAGTTACTGCAGTTTTACCGGGAATTACCACGGTAACCGCCAGCATCAACAGCACCAATCCTGTAAACAGTCCAGCTGTCGTATTTCAGGAGTGTCCGGTAGCCAGCATCACCATCACTGGCCCCAACACCAACCCCAACCTGGCCTTCAACCCGTCACCGGGAGCGATAGGTGCAACCGGGCAGTTGTCAGCCGTAGTCAAAGACAGCTTGGGAGCTGTGGTCAACAACGTTACCCTCACCTGGAACAGCAGTGTGTCTGCCGCCGCCACCGTTAACAGCACGGGTCTGGTGGCTGGAGTTGCTTACGGGACCTCTAACATTACAGCCTCCTGCGCAGTAAACGGTAGTTGCAACAAGGGCCAGGGATCCGTGGTAAACAGCAATACGGTCACAGCCAGTGTTGGCCCTGGGGCTACGGGAACAACGGTCTACGCTACCGGCTCGGGAACAACCTCTTTGGTTCCGATCAGCAACACCACTAACACTGCGGGGACCGCGATCACTCTGCCGGCAAACCCCAATTCTCTCGTCTTCGATCCGCAAGGAGCTAATGCCTATCTCGGGTCGAGCACCGGATTGATGGTCGTCAACGCCACCAATAACACCCTCACCAAGCAGGTGTCAAACGCTCCCGGAATAGTATTGGCTGTCTCGCCCAATGGACAACTCGTTTTCATCGGCGGCGCCAATTACACCACGTTGTTATTCAACAGCAGTGCGAATACCGTTACTACGCTAAGCACCATCAGCAATGCAGTGGCAGCCGACTTCTCTCCTGACAGCTCCGAAGCGATTGTCGTCAACCAAAATACGCCTGCGACTCCGGCCACTTCGACTTCAACCGTCTATGCGGTCCAAGGTGCTACGGTCAGAACAGTGGCAACCCTTCCCGCACCGGGAGCAAGCGATGTCAGCTTCCTGCCTAACGGCGGACTAGCCTACGTGGCCAACTCCACGACTCCGCTGGTGACAGTTTGCAATAATGCCTCCCAGGCGGGCTCGAGTTCGCTGCTGACCACCAAGCTAAAGGGGATTGCTGATCCCACCAACCCAAGCAATCCCAACATTATGCTGGGGGCCAATTCCCCGAACATTGCTGTCATGACTCCCACGCTCACCGCTGCCTGCCCGCCGGGAATCACCGAAACCCGCGCGCAGGTGACCACTGGAGGCAGCTTCACCGCTAACCAAATCATTGTTACCCCTGACAGCAAACACGCTTACATCCCGGCTAATGACGTTTCCGGAAAATTACTGAGCTATGATGTCGTTGGCAACGCAACTGGGGCAGTTACCCTGGTAGGCACCGCACCGTTCGCCACCACTGGTGGCGTTACGCTGGACAGCGCGTCCGTGTATGTAGGTGTGAGTGACAATGGGAACACCACGGGCAGCGTGCACCAGATTGCCGTGGCCTCTGGTACGGATGTAGCCCAGATTTCGGTAAGCTTCATTCCTGATTTGGTCGCCGTCAGGCCGCACTAAGGCAGCGATTGGCCTTCGGCTATCGAGTTCTTTGCCATGGATATGCCGCGCTGAATACGACAATCTCCCGATGCCGTATTCCTTTTTCCTGATTTAGGAAAGAGTCTCGTTCCGCGGAAGAGCAATATCTCCACCGGAGAAAAGAAGCCAACAGACTAAAATTGATTATGATCCCCATTCTTGAGACGCCCCGGCTCTTACTGCGTCCGTTGGAGCTTGCTGATGCTGCGCAAGCCCAAATTCTCTTTCCACAATGGGAGATCGTGCGCTACCTGACGAACCAGGTGCCCTGGCCTTATCCGCCGGATGGCGCACACAAATTTTATCGCGATGTGGCCCTGCCCGCTGTCGAACGCGAAGATGCCTGGCATTGGACGTTGCGGCTCAAAAGCGATCCTGCTCGATTGATCGGAAGCATCGGTTTGATGAGAGACGAGAACAACAATCGCGGCTTCTGGATTGGCCTGCCCTGGCAGGGACAAGGTTTGATGAGTGAAGCCTGCGAGGTCGTAACCGATTATTGGTTTGACGTGCTGAAGTTCCCCCGGCTGCGTGTTCCCAAGGCAATCGCCAATACAGCATCGCGCCGTATCTCGGAAAAGCAAGGTATGCGTATCGTCGCCACCCTGGAGCGGGACTACGTTTCAGGCCGTCTCCCCGCGGAGATATGGGAGATTACCGCTGACGAGTGGCACACGAACAGGCACCGGCGACGTTAGTTGGGAACAAGGGCAAGCCAAAATCCTGGAGCGCAACTGTACTATAATCTCCGAATATGCAGAAAGTTTTTCTCATCATCTGCATGGTTTTTCTGTGCTTCTGCGCTCTAGCGCAAGCCGACCCAGCAGCATGTCCAGTGCGCGACGGCGATCAGTGGTCACCCGGCTTAACACCGAAGGCGTTCGTACGCAAGCTCATCTTGCGCAATCCCGGATTCTCTCTGGCCGCTCAACAAAGGATCGCTCTAGAAATAAAAAGTCACACCTATTGGTGCGACAACTTCGATGAGATTGCCGAGCGCGTACGCCAGGCCTACCAGGAACGCGGCTACTTCAAAGCACTTATTGGTAGCCCTATGGTCAGAGTGATTCAGGGAGATACACGCAGGAAACTGATAGATGTCACCATTTCGGTAGATAAAGGCCAACTGTATCGGCTAAAAGATATCTCGTTCACCCGCATAACCGTATTCCCTGAGGCTGAATTGCGCAGGCAGTTTCCTATGAGTGCGGGAGATATCTTCAATACCGGCAAAATCCACATAGGTCTTGAAAACACCCGCAAGCTCTACGGTGCCCGGGGATATATCGACTTTACTCCTGTTCCGGATACAAAGATTGATGATGACGCCAACCTGGTCTCGCTCATCATTGACGTTGACGAAGGGCCGCAATTTCACTACGGCAAATTGACAGTGGACGGCGAAGAATCAAAGCCGGGCGCTCGCGCAACACTGCTGAAAGCATGGCAAGCCTACGAAGGAAAGCCATGCAATGATGATGGCTTGGCACTTAAAGATTTCCTTCGCGACATTCATGCTGCACCAAGCGTCAAGTTTGGCGAAGTCTTCAGAGTTTTCCACGATGAGAAATCAGCCCTTCTGAATTTCCAGATTACCCTGGCAAAACCGCCGGAAGGATTGTTAGTGCACCCCATTGCGGCCCGAGCCCAACCATCCGCCATCCATCATTAACCTTGCCAGCTCATCACAGCCAGCTCATCACAATCAACAAAAAAGCCGCCTGGTTCCAGGCGGCTGTAGCTAAAAGCTAAGAGCTAACGGCTATTTCTTCGCAGCCACATCGATCCGCGTCTGCGCCCGCCGCAATGCATCTTCTGCGCGCTGGTAATCTAAGTCCGTTCCACCCTGTTTGAGCCGCGCCTCTGCGCGCTGCTTGGCTGCCTGTGCGCGGGCAAGATCGATATCGGCAGACCGCTCTGCAGTTTCAGCAAGAATTGTGACCTTTTCCGGCAGCACCTCGGCAAAGCCCCAGGCTACAGACAGATATCGGGTCTCGTTCGCCTTGCGATAGGTAATTTCGCCGACGGCGATTTCGGTGATCAGCGGGGCGTGCCCCGGCAGGATGCCCAGGTAGCCGCTCTTGCCGGGAATCTGTATCTCCTGCGCCGTATCGCTCACAATCAAGCGGTCCGGAGTAACGATTTCGAGTTGTAGTGTCTCTGCCATATCCCCATTGTCAGTTGCCAGCCGCCAGTTTCCAGTTTCAGGTTTCGAGTTTCAAGTTGGGAACTCGAAACTTGAAACTAACAACTCAAAACTAAGCGGCAGCCTTCATCTTCTCCGCATCTTCGAGCACTTCCTCAATCGAGCCCTTCATATAAAAAGCCTGCTCGGGGATCTCGTCGTGCTTGCCTTCAATAATTTCGCGGAAGCTGCGCACCGTGTCGGCAATCTTCACAAAGCGTCCGTCGCGCCCCGTGAATTGCGCGGCCACGAAGAACGGCTGCGAGAGGAACTTTTGTACTTTTCGTGCGCGGGTCACGGTGATCTTGTCGTCTTCGCTGAGCTCATCCAGGCCGAGAATCGCGATAATGTCCTGCAAATCTTTATAGCGCTGCAATAATTTCTTCACGCCTTGGGCCACGTCGTAGTGCTCCTGGCCAACAATGCGCGGATCGAGAATGCGCGAGGTAGAAGCCAGCGGGTCCACCGCCGGATAAATCCCAATCTCCGTCAGCGGCCTCGAGAGCACGGTGGTCGCATCCAGGTGAGCAAACGTGGTCGCTGGGGCCGGATCGGTAAGGTCGTCTGCAGGAACATAGATCGCCTGCACCGAAGTAACCGAACCCTTTTTCGTGGAGGTAATGCGCTCCTGCAACTCGCCCATTTCTGTTGCCAGGTTCGGCTGGTAACCCACCGCGCTGGGCATGCGTCCCAGCAGGGCCGAGACTTCCGAACCCGCCTGTGTGAAGCGGAAGATGTTGTCAATGAACAGCAGCGTGTCCGCGCCTTCCACGTCGCGGAAGTATTCCGCCACCGTGAGTCCGGTCAACGCCACGCGCAGCCGCGCTCCTGGGGGCTCGGTCATCTGGCCGTAAACCAGTGCCGCCTTCGACTTGGAGGGATCGCCCGGCGTGATCACGCCCGATTCGCTCATCTCCAGCCACAAATCGTTACCCTCGCGCGTGCGCTCGCCCACGCCGGCAAACACCGAGTATCCGCCATGCTGTTTGGCTACGTTGTTGATCAGCTCCATGATGACCACGGTCTTGCCGACGCCCGCGCCCCCAAACAGACCGATCTTGCCACCCTTGAGAAAGGGCTGGATCAGGTCAATGACCTTGACGCCGGTCACAAACATCTCCGACGTGGTGGCCTGCTCTTCAAACGATGGCGCCTGGCGATGGATGGGCAGCCGCTGCTTGGCGTTGATCGGACCCAACTGGTCCACCGGTTCGCCAATCACGTTGATCACGCGGCCCAAGGTCTCGCGGCCCACCGGGACCGAGATCGGCCCGCCCTGATCAATCGCCTTCATGCCGCGCACCATGCCGTCGGTGGCCTGCATGGCGACGCAGCGCACGCGACCCTCGCCCAGGTGCTGTTGCACCTCCAGAATTACGTCTATGGGCTGCGGAACGGTGAACCCTTCGCTGGTCACGCGCACTGCGGTATAAATTGGCGGTAAACTGCCCTCGGCAAACTGCACGTCTACGGCAGGGCCGGAGATCTGTATGACTTTTCCTATATTTTCCATAATTATTTTTTCGTAAATTATTTTTCGTAGAGACGTAGCATGCTACGTCTCAGTTCTCAAAAGTTGAGCGTTGCTAGTTTTAAGTTTCAAAGCATGAACTCTAAACCCGAAACTTGAAACTGTTTTACAGCGCCGCTGCTCCGCTCACAATCTCAATGATCTCTTTCGTGATCTTTGCCTGCCGGGCGCGGTTCATGGCCAGCGTCAAGGCATCAATCATGTCGGACGCATTATTGGTGGCCGACTCCATCGCCGTCATGCGTGCAGCATGCTCGGCGGCAACCGATTCCAGCAGCGCGCGATAAATCTGTATGGCCACGTACTTGGGCAACAAATCGCGGAACAGCTCCTCGGGCGGCTGCTCGTAGATATAGTCCACCTGCGAGGCGGCAAATGTCGCGGCCTTCTTGTCGGCCTCGCTGGTATCAGCCTCGCGCAGGCCTACCCCGGAATGGATCGCCGCCTCTACGGCGCGCCGGCGATCTTCTTCTGACAATTCTTCCACCTGCTGGATGTCGTGCGCTCCAATCTCACCGATGGGCAGCACCGTATCCACCAGCACCCGCTGTGAGATCACCGACTTGAACTCATTAAAGATGATGTAAACCGCATCCGCCTCGCCGCGGGTATAGCGCTCGATTACCGTCTCCGCCAGGTCGCGCGCATGGTTGAAGGCAATTTTATTGAGAATGCCCACCTGCTCGCCGACGATTTGGATCTCCGCGGCGCGCGTGCCGCTTCCGTTTTCACCCTCGCCCGGCTGCACTACCTTGTAACGCCGCCGGAAATAATCGCGCCCCTTGCGGCCGACTGCTTCGATATCAATATTTTTCCCGTGCTTGCTTTCAATGAACTTCGCAGCGGCCTTCACGATGTTGGTATTAAAGGCTCCTGCCAGGCCCTTGTCTCCGCTCACGATGATCAGCGTTATGTTTTTCTCGGGCCTGCGCACCAGCAACGGATTCAGTGGTTCTCCCGTTTCCGGACTATAAATTTCCGCCCGCTGTACCAGCGACTTGAGCACGTTGGTCAGCATCTGCGCATAAGGACGCCCCGCCAGAGCGCGCTCCTGCGCGCGCCGCAGCTTCGCCGCCGAGACCATCTTCATGGCCTTGGTGATCTGCCGCGTGTTCTTCACGCTGCGTATCCGCCGCCGTATATCGAGTATGTTCGCCATTCTTCTACTTTTGTGTCTTTGTCATCTTTCGTGACCTTGTCATCCCGAGCGAAGCCGCGCTTCGCGGCGGAGTCGAGGGACCTGGGTTTTCTTTGCTTATGACTATGAGTCTTTCCCAACTGAGTACTAGTACTTCATGCCGTTACTGCCTGCCTGTCCGCCACAAACTTCTGCTTGAACTCACCCAGAACGCGGGACAGGTCAGCTTTAATAACATCGTCCAACGCTTTTTTCTCAGCAATCGTCTTGAAGATGCCCGGGTTCATGGTTTCAACGTACTTGTAGAACTCCGTCTCAAAGTCCCGGATCTGCTCTACCGGCAGGTCGTCCAGCACACCAGAGGTTCCGGCAAAGATGATGGCAATCTGTTTTTCAAACGGCAGCGGCTGATACTGCGGCTGCTTCAAAATTTCCACCAGTCGCGCGCCGCGATTCAACTGCGCCTGCGTTGCCTTATCGAGATCTGACCCGAACTGCGCGAACGCCGCCAGCTCGCGGTACTGCGCCAGCTCAAGCTTGAGCGTTCCCGCCACCTGGCGCATGGCTTTGATCTGCGCGGCGCCGCCCACGCGGCTCACGGAAAGTCCCACGTTCACCGCTGGACGAATGCCCGAGTTGAATAAATCTGTTTCCAGGTAAATCTGACCATCGGTGATGGAAATCACGTTGGTCGGGATGTATGCCGAAACGTCGCCCGCCTGGGTCTCGATGATGGGCAGCGCGGTCAGCGAGCCGCCGCCCAGCTTGGCCGACATTTTTGCCGCGCGCTCCAGCAGCCGTGAGTGCAAATAAAAAACGTCTCCCGGATATGCCTCGCGTCCCGGCGGTCTTCGCAGCAGCAGTGAGATTTCGCGATAAGACGCGGCGTGCTTGGAAAGATCGTCATAAATGATCAACGCATGCTTGCCGTTGTCGCGGAAATATTCTCCGATGGCGCATGCGGCATAGGGAGCAATGTACTGCATTGGCGCCGGCTCTGATGCCGAAGCTGCTACCACGATGGTGTAATCCATGGCGCCGAAATCGGTGAGCGTCTTCACCACCTGGGCAATGGAAGAACGCTTCTGCCCGATGGCGCAGTAGATACATATAAGGTTGTTGCCCTTGCTGTTGATGATGGTGTCGAGCGCGACTGCTGTCTTGCCCGTCTGCCGGTCGCCGATGATCAGCTCGCGCTGTCCGCGCCCAATCGGGATCATGCTGTCAATGGCCTTGAGTCCGGTGGCCATAGGCTCGCGTACCGGTTGGCGGTCAATCACGCCCGGAGCGATGCGCTCGACGGGAATGAATTGCTTGGTGTTGATGGGTCCCTTGTCGTCAATCGGCTCGCCAAGAGAGTTGACCACGCGCCCCACCATGGCATCGCCCACCGGGACGCTCATGATGCGTTGCGTGCGCTTCACCTCGTCACCTTCTTTGATCTCGGTGTAATCGCCCAGCAGCACCGCGCCTACCTGGTCTTCTTCCAGGTTCATGGCGATTCCCGCCACGCCGTGCGGGAAGCTAATCAGCTCGCCGGCCATGACCTTATCCAGTCCGTGGACGCGCGCAATACCGTCGCCCAGGGAAATCACCGTGCCGATCTCGTCCACCGAAATCTTGGACTCGTAGTTCTCAATCTGCGCGCGCAGTATCTTTGTAATTTCGTCAGCTTTAATTCCAGCCATGTATGACTCCGAAACCTTTCAAACTCTCAAATCTTTGTGCCTGAGCTCTTAGCTTTTAGCTCTTAGCTAAATTCCAGACAAGAGAATCAGGAATTTTTAATCTCTTTGACATTGCGGAATTTAAAATGCTTCCTGTTTCCGTCATTTCCGTTTGCATCTTGTCATCCTGAGCGCCGATTTTGGCGCGAAGGATCTTGTGTTTTCTTTGTCCGCTCGATACCGCCCCAGAGATCCGCTCGAGCTAAAAGCCTAACTGCTCAGCGCCTCTTTCAACTTCTGCAACTGCCCTCGCACCGACCCGTCGTAAATCGTGCTGCCTACACGGACCACCGCACCGCCCAGCACCTTGGCATCAGTGGCGTAGTTCGCCTTGATGGTCTTGCCCACGACCTCGGCAATTTTCTTCTCAAGCCGCTTGCGCTCGTTCGCGCCCAGCTCGCGCGCTGTCGTGATCTCAGCTTCTGCCAGGCCCAGCCGGTCGTTGATTTCGGCCTCAAACTCACGCACGATCTCCCCGAGTTGCCCCACGCGCCGATGATCAATCAAAACCGCCATAAAATTGCGCAGCAGCTTGGGTAACTTTGTTTTCTGAACAATCGCATCGAGCACCCCATGTTTCTGCTCGTGAGAAACCGAAGGGTTCTCCCACACCACGCGCAACTCATGGCTGGAATCGAGCAGCTCTTTCAGCTCGCGCAGAGCTGCGGCGGTTTTGAGCGCATCCAGCTTCTGGTCGAAGATGGCATCGGCTAAAGCGCGGGCATATCGGCCTGCGACCACACTCATCGGCTGCCGTTCCTTCCCAGTTGGTCTGCAAAATCGCGCACCAGCTCCTGATCGGTCGCCGCATCAACCTTAATTCTTTTCTCCGCCAGGCTCACTGCCAGCTCAGCCGAGTAGGCCTTCAAATCGCGCCGCGCCGCGTTGACAGCCGCGGCAATTTCCTGCTCCGCTGTCTGGATGATCCTCTGCCGTTCTTCTTCAGCAGCCGCTTTCAACCTGCCAGCCTCTTCGTCGGCTTGGGCAGACGCCGTAGCCTCCAGTTGCACGATCTCGGAATTCAACCGTCCCAGCTTGTCTTCAATTTCACGTAAGCGCCGGTTGGCATCTTCGCTGGCGCGGCGCGCCTCTTCCATCCCTTTTTGGATGGCCGCCGTCCGCTCCCGGAACATCTTCGGCAGCGCCTTTTTCAATCCGAACCCAACCAGCCCGGCGACAATGGCGAAGTTAATAAAAACGCTGAGCCAATAAGCCTGCTCAACTGTGATTCCCAGCCACTTGGCAATCAGCTTGACAGAAAATGACTGCTTGAACTGCGCATTCTCGTCTTCAGATTTATTGGGTTCGCGCCCGGCAGCATCATTCGCCGCGTCAGCTAATTGCGCTGCCGGCGTCTGCGAGGCTTGTGTCTGCCCCGAACTGGAACTCGTCTGTTTCGATCCCGCGCCAGCCGGCTGCTTCTCGTTCGAACCTTGCTGCGCGGCGGCCATGGCCGCGGCAAGCAATACTACGGCCCCCAGACTTACGACTGATTTCATCGCATTCATGAGCGTCCACCTACCGGAGCGGCCGCCACCGGCTTCAAAACCGTACGGATAACCTCCGCTGCCAGAGCCTCAACTTCCTGCTCCAGGCGGGCCTTGGCTTCTATTACTTCTTTTTCCAGAACGGAACGGGCTTCTTTGACCATCTGTTGCGCGCGGGCGCGGGCTTCGTGCAAAGCCGCCTCACGGCTTTCAGTGAGTTTTTGCCGTCGCGCTTCCTGCACTTTAAAGATGGCCACTCGTGCCTCACGCAAGCGTTGCTCGTACTCCGCAGTTTTGGCGGCGGCGGCCGCGATATCGGCCTGCGCCTTGGCTACGGCTCCCTCGGTGCGCTCATAACGTTCTTTTAAAATTTTCTGCAGCGGTTTGTGGACCAGGGACTGGTAGGCCACGAACAAAAGAAAAATAAAGATGATGGTCGGAATAGCTCCGATGAGAAATCCTTCGAGTGCTTGAAGAAGGGCCTGGTCCATTGGAAGTCGTTAGTATTTTTTCCTGACTTTATGCTCTTGCTAAGCGGGTTCCGCAGCCACACGTTTTCCCTGCTTGTTGCGCTCGTTGGGCGAACTTCCACCCTGAGGGCAATCTGCTATCCAACCGAACAACTCCCGCCGAGTGGGATTCTGTGGGATGGGAAAGTGGGCTATAAAACTCTCTAAGTTACCATCGTGCCCGAGGCAGTGTCAATGCAGCCATGGCCTGTTGCACCATAAATTGTGCAAAAATCGCCTCCCGCCGCTCTCGAGTTACTTGACAAACTCTGTAGTGGGTCTACCATAGAAGTATCACCTCCGATCCAATTCAGGATCGAATGGGCCGTTGGCCAAGGAAATTGTCACCGCTTCTTGGCAATCGGCCCATTTATTTTGCCGGCTTTTTGTGTTCCCGGCTTTTTGTTCTTTTGTGTCCTTCCGCGGTTAGACCTTCGATTACAAATTTTTCCAGCTTCATCAGGACCGACTGTGCCACCCGGATATCCATCTCCACGCTGCCATCGCGGTATTTGCGTTCTAAAATCCGCGCTCGCGCCTCGATCAGCGAGAGGGCTTTGCCTTCGTGCTGCGGCACCCGCAACCTGACCCGCCGCACCGGATCATCCGCCAGGCATTCATCAATCCGCTCCAGCAGGTGGTCAATTCCCGCCCCGGTCTTGGACGAAACATGCACCGTCCTCACGTCATCGCGCAACCCCTCGCGAATGTTCGCCGGCAGCAGGTCAATTTTGTTAAGCACGCGGATCTGCGGCTTGTTCCCGGCTTCGAGCTCTTCGAGCACGCGCTCCACTTGCGTCTCCTGGCTACGCGCATGGTGCTGGGTTACATCCGAGACGTGCAACAGCAGCGACGCCCGCTGGACTTCCTCCAGCGTCGCGCGAAACGAAGTTACTAACGTGTGCGGCAGGTTGCGGATAAATCCCACTGTATCCGAGAGCAGTATTTTTCGCTTCGATGGCAGCGTAACTGCCCGGATCGTCGGATCAAGCGTGGCAAATAGTTTCGCGGACTCCAGTACCCCCGCCTTCGTCAGCGCGTTAAATAAAGTTGATTTACCGGCGTTGGTGTAACCCACCAGTGCTATGGTCGCAACCGGGACAGACTCGCGCCGCTGCCTCTGCTGCGCCCGCGTGCGCCGCACGTTTTCCAGTTGCTGCTGGACCGCGCGAATCCGCCGATGAATTTTGCGCCGGTCGGTCTCGAGCTGCGTTTCACCCGGACCTCTCGTGCCAATTCCGCCGCCAAGCTGCGACATCTGCAACCCGCGCCCGGTCAGGCGCGGCAGCAGGTATTCAAGCTGCGCCAGCTCAACTTGTAGCTGGCCTTCACGCGTTCTCGCATGGCGGGCAAAGATATCCAGGATCAGTTGCGTGCGGTCAATTACCCGCACCTGCACCGCATCTTCTATATTGCGCTGCTGCGAGGGCGTAAGCTCGTGATCAAAAATAATCAGCCCTGCTCCCGCAGATTGCGCCGTGGCCGATAACTCTTCCAGCTTGCCGCGTCCGATCAAAGTTGCCGGGTCAGGCTTGTCTCTTACCTGCAAAAATTCGCCTGCAACTTCCGCTCCGGCGCTGAGACTCAACTCGCGCAATTCGGCCATGGAATCCTGCGCGCTGAAGCTGGGTTCCTTCTTGCTGGTTTTTGTGCGAGATGCTGAATCGGCGCGAGGTACTGAACCTGGTGAAAGCACTTGGCCGGCGCGGGCTCCCGAATCTGCAGAAGCGGACATGCCTTCGCCAGACGCTAAATCTGCGGAACCCGCCGAATCCGGCGTGCTCGATTCCGCTTCGTCGGCGAGGACCGCCGCCGCATCTTTGGCCTTCTGCGGCTCCGCCCGCCGGCGCTGTCGCAGGTCAATGCCCACCAGAAACGTACGCTCTTGGGATGCAGATGTAGTCTGCTGCGAGCGTCCGCGCCGGTCAGCGCGTTCAGTTAGACGAGAGGAGCGAATTTCTTTTGACACCTGAAGGGCCAGTCTTGTGTGGCACAGGCCGTCCCCGGCTGTGCATTGATGTAGCGCCGGCTATTGTATCTGCTTGGAGCTGAGAGCTTGGAACTTGCAGCTAGGCTCACACTTCGCTGCTGCCTGTAGGTCCTGATGGCGCCGGAGGGGGAGCGCTGCTTCCGGTGTTGGCATGGGACATGCGATCATGCAACTGCACCGCCTTGCTGGTCACCACCGTGGAGATGGCGTGCTTGAAGATAAGCTGTTCCTGATTATTGCTGGTCTCGAGCACTACCGAATATTTGTCGAACGAACGAATCCGCCCTGTCAGCTTGACCCCGCTAAGCAGATAAATCGTAATAGGGGATTTGTCCCTGCGCGCATTGTTCAGGAACGAATCCTGGATGTTTTGTGCCGGCTTAGTTTCCATAGCTAGGTACGATACGGCGACTCACGGGATTTTTCAACCCATAACCAAAGTTGGATGCCCGTTGGCATGGATTGGCGCGGATTTCGGCCAGCAAAATTGGGTGCCACAGCCGATTTGTGCCAGGCGGGGGTGGGGGTACCCTTGCTAGCTTAGAGTCTTGAAAACAGCTCCAAGCTCGCAGCTCTCGGCTCGAAGCAAAGTTTACGGCTATGGGAATGCGACTGGTTTTGGGGAAGGGGGGACCCTTGCTAAGCTTGGGTCGAATCCAGGTGAGCGTTTAACGGATGAGAGGGTACTCGAGGAATCTTGCATTCCCGAGCACTGGGGGCACCCCTCGTGCCAGCTTGGGGGCGAGTGCTAAGTCATTGAAATCAATGGGCCCAGGAGAGACCAAACAATGTCATTCGTAGCGCATGAACCTATACAGACGGCGAATTTTCAAAGAACAATCTGTTGGAGAAATGGTTGAGCTATGCCTCGGGAGAATGATAGCTCGGAATTCGCAAGAAGTTAAGAGTTTGATACCAGGATGGTACCAAAAAGCAGTTCTCGGTTCTCAGTTCCCAGTTTTAAGATAGCTATTTTCACCACGAGACCGTCATGATCGAAGCGACAGGCTATGAGACAATCCTGAGCGGGTCAAGTAGGTGCGGATTCTTGAGTGGGAACTGAGATATGAAGAAATCTTAGAGTGGGACTCATGACTGAACCACAGAGATTCGAAGCGGTTGCAGAAACCCCCGGCCTAGCAAAGCTAGGCACGGCGCACCCTTGAGGTCATCTTGATACAAACTGTTTAGCCCGGGCTACCCGGCCTTGACAGAGCCTTTCCTCTTATCGAGGGCCCCCCGTCCCTTTATCCATTTCCCAAATTATCTCCGCATTAACAGCAAGAGAATCTGGATTAGCAACACTAAAATTGCTATTGACATGTAAGACAAGATGATGCCGACCGCACGATTCGCGGAGGACAAAGCTTCGTGGAGGACTGAATTTGATTCGACCTCGGGGTTGGTCTCCTCACTCGCAAGCCCAAAGCTATTCTGCTCACGAGAAAGTTCGTGAGCTTTTTTACGATATCGAAAGGCTGCCCTCCAGCTACCCGATATCCATGCCATAACCAAGAGATCGCCTGCAAGTAAGCGTGGACTGGGATATTTCCATACAATAACGCTGCCAACAGCAATACACCCTAAGCAGATCAGAGTATCGATCAAAAAATCCCACGACCGAAATGGTGCTTCGGTCGTGAGTTTTCGCTGATTCAAGTTGTTATTTGCCATCACAAACCAATCTTTGCAGCACTATTAGATTTGCTCTACAGGAATTTCTAATTACTCGATTCTTACTCTTTTCTAAGAAACTCGCCCTCAGATCTAGTGCATGAAAAGGCACTCATTGACAGTACCCAAGAAACGTCGCCACTGAAAACGCCCCGCCGGCACGAGCAGCCCATTTGTTGAATGCAACAGGAATTTCAACTTCTTCGAGCGCAGTTGTACCAGCGAGTGTCGTAACTTCACCAGCGGCTAAAGGCGCCTCACCAAGGCCCGCGCCGATTGACCCAGCTCCAAAAACTGCAAAGCTGCAAGCCAATTGGGTATCGAACGTTGTATCCCATTGCGATGGGGTAACAACCGCGTGCGCCAATTGACGAATGCGAACATCCTGGGAATCCACAGGCCTTGCTATTTGAACTATTGTAGTAGTCCCAACTTGTTGCCCATTTACAAAGAAAGATACGTTAGAAATATCCAGATTTACCCAGCCTCCAGTCATTGCTCCCATGACTTCTGGAACCATGAGTGGATTAGGGTTCTTCTTAGGATCATAAAATGGATTATTGATTACCGGAGTTCTCAAACCCGGTATGTAGTATTGAAACTGCCCATTAGATCCAGTGCGTACCCTACTGCAATCACCACCTGGACACATTGCAACAGCGTCGCCACCCCCCCGCAAGAACGCCATTACCACTCCACACGGCATCGACGCGCCATCCATTCTGCATTCAGGTCCTCCTCCGTACATGGACAATAGGTCGAATCCTCCAAATCCTCCGCCGAACTCTGAGCCGTTCGCCTCGGCTGCGGAGCATGTGAAAGCACCCGGACCAGGACACCCCCGCAATCCCAGCGGATCAATAGACGTAAGCGGACTGTTCGACACGTAAGCATAGCGGTTCCAGCTTTGTGGATCTGTCAGGCTTACCGCCCCCATTCCTGCCGGATCGGGCGAGATCCAGCGGCCCTGCTGCGGGAAACTGTACTCCCGGTACATGAAGTCTTCCAGCCCGGGAGCCGTGTCTTCATTCTGCCCGGTAAACGAGTGATCCGTCGTTCCGGCCTCTTTGTAGGATTCACCAAACGGCGCATAGGCGCCCGAGTAGTACAGAGTGCGAGAAGGGGTTGAAGCCAAGCGTGAACTCCCTAGCCAATCCGAGTGCCGGTAGTATTGCAATCCCGAGGCGTTATATACAGCGGTGGCCCCGCCCGGTAGCGGAACAAAAGCTTTGGCCAGTGTTTGCCCGTTCATCAAGGCAAGCTTGCCGCCGCCCGGCCCGTATACAATTTGCTGATAACTTGTTCCGCGCTGCTGCTCTACCATTCTGCCCAGCGCGTCATAGGTCAGGTTCACCGTGTTCGCTCCGCTGGTCACCGAAACCATCTTCCCGTCAGCATCCCACGTATAGGTGTGATAAACGTCATTGGTCAGGTTTCCATTGCTGTTCGCTCCACCCCCATTGTCATAAGTAAAGCCGGCAGTTGTAATCCGGTTTGTGGCCGTATTGTAGGTAGGCTGAAAGGTCAACATGCCATTCTTGGTGATATTGCCGAAGGGATCGTAGGCGAACGTCTGGTTCCACGCAGTGCCGCAGTCCACACCGGCAATACGGCCCAGGTCGTCATGACTATAGTTGCAGGTCTGGCTGTCTACAGCCCCAGGGATGCTGTCGTTAATCGCGAGTTGCTGGAGACTACCGTTGGCATTCCAGATCAGCGTTCCCGTATCGGTCTGGCTATTCACACTGAATTGATAGGTATGCAACCGCCCGGTGTTCGGATAATAAGTAAACGAGTTCGAGTCGTACTGTCCGCTGGTCGTCGTACCCAAATTCACCGAGAGCAACGCTCCCAGCGGTTCACTCGAAGTGTTGGGGTCGGTATTGTTGTAACTCACGTTGTTCACCGGAGATATTCCCGTGCTGGCTGTGACTTGCGTAACTCGGCCTTCACCATCCAGCCCGGTCGTGCCGCCGTAGGTAACGGCGGGCAATCCCGGCAAGCCGCTGAGCTGCTTGGGCAGTCCGTGCTCCCAGTAACTCTGCGTGAGGTGATATGCGCCCGCCGCGTTGGGCGTGGTGGAATAAATGTCCGTCAGCTCTCCACGCGGAGAATAGCTGAAAAACTCCCATGTAATCCAGTTGCATGTGCCGCTGTTCGGGCAGGTTACGGCCGTTGCCAGGCGCCCTTTGGCATTGGCCATTGGGGTTCCCGCGTACGTGGCCGCATCGTAGATGAAATATTTGCGCGGCGTATTGGCGGCATTCGGGCCTGAAGGATAAGTCTTCGACGTCAACCGGTGCAGGGCGTCGTAGGCATTGCAGGTCACGTTGCCGGCCTGATCCACCTTCTTCACCAGGTCGCCATTGGAGGTTCCACAAGTGGTATCGGAGTCGTAGGTGTAACTCACAGTTCCGGTCTCGGGATTTGCCTCCTGAACCATCCGTCCCAGCAGATCGGAAAGATACGTCCGCGTCTGCGGCGTGCCCCCGGTTTGGGCATTCTGCGTAACCGTGAAACGAGTGTAGAGTACAGAGTTGATCGTGACCGTATCGTAGGTGTACTTGGTCAAATAGCCATTCTGTGGATTGGATTGGCCGCAGGCACCGCTGCCGGCCAGATGTTGTGTATCTGTGACAACTTCACACACCGAGGTCAGCCTGCCGAGCGCGTCATATTCATATTGCCGTTGCTTGGTATTCTCTACCGTGGGGGTTGTGGGGGCTGGTTTGGTCTCAATCAACACATCATTGTTCGTGTAGGTATATTTCACGATGCCGAGGCCATCGGCGGCGGTCACCAACAAGGGCCGGCCCAGGGCATCATAGGTGGTGCTGGTTCCCGTCGGAGTGCAGTTGCTGGGCAGTCCGTGGGCGGAACAGTAGCTTTGGGTACCGGCGCCCACATACCCTACGGTAGTCAGATACGGACGCCCATCGCTGTCGTAGTCGGTTTCAACCGAGTCAAAGGTATTGAAGGCCGTTCCCGTCGCCCCCTGCCTGCGTTGGCTAAAGTGGGGCCGTCCTAATCCATCGCGCGTGTTGGCCGAATCAACAATGGAATTGCCACCGTTAAAGATCATGTTGCTTTCAGTAATGGTTGCGCCGCCATAACCAATATTCATTGTGTTAAGCAACGGGTCGGTGACGCCAGCGGGCCGCCAGAAATATGGATCGTTCCAAGTAGTACTTGTCACTTGACTGTTGGCATCAGTGGTTGAGCTTGGCACCGCTCCGGTGCAATTCCAACTCGTCCAAGTATAGAGAGCCAAGGCGATATTGCCCACGGCCTGGGGAAAGCTGTTGCCACAGGAGACAGCCGGATTGGTGTCATAGAAAGAATGCGTCACCGCGCCATTGACGTCGGTGGCATCAAGCACGTTCCCGGAATCAAGATAGCTGAAGGTCTTGCTCAGATAGGTTGTTCCTTGCACCAATTGGCTGACGGTGGTCACATTGCCGCGGGAGCCGCTCACTGCTATATGCTGCGGCGTACCTGCGAGCGACCCCAGACCGGTTTCGTCGTAGACATAATTCGTTTGCGCCAGGATATTGTTATTGCCGTCCTTCACGATCACATTGGAAGGCCGGTCCACAATGTAGTTGCCTAGACTTGCATAGCTAACAATTGTCTTCTTCACGGGGTTGCCCCAGGTTGTGCTGGTAAAGTCGTATTGGTCGGTTTCCGTAGGCAGTCCATAGCTGTTAAAACTCGTGTAAGCCCGCGAGGTTATGGAACCAACATTGCTGTATACATCTATCGCTGTAATCGGCGCGGTCACCGCAGTAGTCGCGTTGCAACTCGAGTCATTGTTGTAACACCGCTGCATTGCTAATAACTGTGTGCCCCCGCTGGCTCGTCCCTGATAGATATGGCGCTGCGTCTCATAGAGGCCTGAGAAGGTCAAATCAGTTTCGTTGTTTTGTGGGTCTACCACAGTGGTGTGACCGGCGTCGTCCGTCGCGTACGCCCAGTTATTGCTGTTGGTGCCATCATTGACCGTGCGCGTAAAAGCTGCGGTTGTGCCATCTGCATAGATTCCATGCTGCGAACCAGACCCGCCCGAATAACTGTAGCTAATGCTGCCCCCTGTCGGCAGTGTGACCGACGCAATGCGCCCGGTTACATGAGCGGGATCTCCCGGCGTTGGCTCGTAGGCGAAAGTATATTTGTCGTTTGGGTTGCTGGCGATATCCGGCATGTCAATCTCGCTCACCAGCCAGGCCGAGTTAATGGCTCCTTCGAATATACTGGTGCCAAAATTGGTCCGGACGTCATGCTGGTTATAAATAATTTGGACTGTAGCAGGGCTGCCATTAGGCGCCGCATAGGTATAGTTGGCCACTTGGGACCATACGCCGTTGTTGTAGGTGGTAACCAGAGCGATGGTCAAAGCCGTCGTCCCCAAGGTATCGGTAATTACGGTCTGAGTGCCGGTCTGAGTGCTGGAGACATTCGCCGTGATCACATTTCCATTTGAGTCCTGGACCGTATAAGTTCCTGCCGTGTTCGGATCTTGCTGCGGTGGAACAATCGTCCCACCGCTAGGGGTGTAGATTGTAGCGCTGAGGCCGCTGCTATTGACCGAGGCATATAGGGTATACCCGGAACCATCTTTAGCGCTTACCGTTCCACTGTTAGGAGTCCCAGGATTGCCCCCCGGAGTATAGAGTGTCATAGCAGAGAACGGGTGCCCAGTTCCTGAGGGATCAACATACTGCCAGCCGCCCCAGACTGTGCCATGATGGTTGTAGGTTAGAAGTCCCGTGACAGATTGGACCGCGTTACCCCATCCCCAGTTAGTGGCTGGTGACCAATATCCGAAACTGTCCGGAGGTTGCACTGGAGTCCAAATTGAGCCGTCGTATTGCAAAGCATAGGAAAATGGCATTCCTCTCCCTGCCCGCGAAAATACCGGAATAGAAAAATGCACGTTCAGATTGGCCAGATTAATCGCGTCAAACGGCCCGCCCCCTAGGCTGCTGAAGGGCGGTGCTCCCGTCGCCACCTGCGCCGAGGCGCTGGGAATTATCGCGGCCAAAACTAGAATGATGAAGGCTACACAACCAACCTGGCGTCTGTGCATGTTAAGTTCCTCTCGATTTTCTGGTATGTACGGTGCGATCCGGGCGGAAATGCCGGAGCTGAAGGCTAACGGGGCCGAGCCAGACGCAGCATGGTCGTCCGCAACACATCTGGTCTCAAAGAATGAAAGCGCCATCATAGGATTTGGGATTACCTCTGTCAAGTAAAGCATTGATTAAAACATCATCTGTCTGGTTCATACTTTATGACAGAAACTGAAAAAACCTTTCACATAGTGCCACTCTGATATCATCCCTACTTTTTAGACACCAAAGCGCTGGAATTTAGAACGAGCGGCGGGTCATTTCTTGCAGAAAAATGTTTAACCACGAAGGAACACGAAGGCTTAACCACGAAGGACACAAAGGAATTCCCGTTTTAGAAATTGTACCGTTCTGACACTAAGGGAGCTTTACCAGGCCGAACTCCAAGGCTGAGTAGGCAAGAAATAACTTCGTGCAAACCTTTGTGTCCTTTGTGGTTAACCACAAAAAAAATGGGGAGCGTTTCCGCTCCCCGAAAGGCTTACAAGTTTTTAGTTTGCTTGCTTAGAAATTCAGTCTCAGAGCAAACTGGATGAACCGCCGCTCGTTGGGTACGCCGGCAGCCGGGTTGACCCCGCGCTTCGCCGTAACCGGGAACATTCCTGCGTTCGGTCCGTTGCCGATATCCAGCGTGCCGCCGCTCTGCACGTAGTAGTTGGAGTGGTTCAGCAGGTTGTAGAACTCGCTGCTGAACTGCAGATTGTAGCGCTCCGTAATCGGGAATGTCTTCCGGACTGCAAAGTTGATGTTGTACCAGCCCGGCGCGCGGAAGGCATTGCGGTGGGTCATGTCGGCCGGGAAGCGGCAGTTCTGTCCGGTCGAGACCGGGTTGCCGGCTGCGTTGTTAACTATGTTGCAGGTCGGTAACTCGCCCGAGCCGACCAGCGGATCAGAGTACTGAACCAGTGGATTGAGGCTCAGACCCGACGGCTGCACCAGGGTAATGTAGGTAAAAGTATTGGGAAGCGGCTTTCCCGTCTTGGGATCAAGAGTAGGTGTGCCGGAGTTACCCGTAAACGGTATGCTTGTCCCCGCCGGGATAAAGAAGCGGGCGAAAACCGTGTCACCCCCAAGGCCGTTCGAGCTGTCGAACACTGTGAACGGGTTGCCGGTGCGGGCGTTGAAGATAGGATCCATCTGCCAGCCATCCAACACCTGCTTGACCCAGCCATGCGTATCCTTGGCATAGGGCAGGTCCCACACCGCGCTGAGGGCAATCCGGTGCCGGGCATCGTAATCGGCATCGCCCTTGTCCAGCGCTGGGTTGAAGGGATTCAGCAGGCCAAGGTTTTCGGTCTGCGGAGTCTCGCTGAAGGTTGAGCTCAGGTTATCAATGGTATGCGAGTAAGTGTAGTTGACGGTAATGTTCATACCCTGGTGGAACAGGTTGCTTGAGGTAAAGCGCGTGTTCAACGAGTTGTAGTAAGAGAACCCGTCAGCGCCGCGGGTATTCATATTTCCGTACTGGCGGTTCAGGCGGTCAAACGGATTACCCACGGCTACATCGGTGCCTTCATACGTCACACCGAACCCCTGTTGGTTGTAGTTCTCAATCGAATACAGGTGAATACCGCGCTGGCCGGAATACTCCAGGGCAAACAGGGAGTTATGCAAGACCTGCCGTTCGACCGAGAGGTTCCAGCTTTCGGTATATGCCGTAGGAATGTCCTGCCGCACGTAACGCAAGCTGGAAGGGGGAAGAGGCTTTGGTGGACCCGAGCCGGCAAATGGCCCCAGGTTGTTCAGACCCGCGAGCGTTAAATAGGGCGCTGCCACTGTACCGCTACCTTGAAAGATGGAGTTAAATTGCGCCGGCGGGTTCTGGATCACGTTGAAGGTAACGTTGCCGAAGTTGCGTTCGTAGGCCAAGCCAAAACCGCCGCGCAGGCTGGTCTTGCCGTCGCCAAACACGTCCCAGGCAAAGCCGACTCGAGGAGCAAAGTTGTGCGGAGAGGCTTTCCACAGGCCGCCCACCGGACTGGCCGGGCTGTTGGGCGTGGCTGCCACGGAGAATACTTGCCCATTGCGGAGCCGGTCAAAGATGGTGTTGCCCGTGCCGAAGACAAAGTTCGAATCCAGGTTCTGGTGGTTGTTGTGTTGCGTCCCGTAGTACTCCCAACGCAGGCCCAGGTTCAGGGTGAACCGGGGAAGAATCTTCCAGGAATCCTGTCCATAGAAAGAAAATTCATTGTAACGGTTACTGCGCGAGAAGCTGGGCTGAGTGGCCGGCAGGTTAAGACTGCACGCGGGAGTGATATTTAGACTACCGGCTGGATCGTTATTTTTGACGCAGGGGAACTTGCCCTGCGGGTTAACCACTACCTGGAACCAACCCGCCTGGGCATTCATCAGGTTATCCAAGCCGGTGGCCAAGCCGCCTTTCGTGCCACCAGATTCCAGTCCCTCCACCGCGTTTTCGTAGGCGCCGAAGGTACGGTTGTCCTGCGCGTATAGATAATCGCCGCCAAAGCGCAGATCGTGGTTGCCCTTGTTGATGCTGACGGATTGCGAAAACTGCGCTATGTGCTGCGGACCGCCAAAGGGAATGGAGTTCCCAGGCGTAGTGCAGGAATAGCCCGGCAGGCAGGTCAGGTTGCCCTTGATGGTGGCCTCTGTGCTGATATTGAAGTAAAGGCTGGGTTGAATCGCCTGTGTGGTGAGAGGCTGCAACAGCTTGATCCGGCTGTAGTTGATCTTCGTATCCGATACGATCTTCGAATTCCAGATATGAGTCAACGAATAGAGGAAGTTCTGGTTCAGCTCGGTTTGGCCGGTGTCAAAACCACTATAAGGGCTATTGTTGACGAAGCCGGCAAACTCACTTTCGTTGAATACAGCGTAACGACCATACATGGTGGTCTTGTCAGACAAATTGAAGTCAATTTTGTTTGACGAGTACCAGGTGTTCTGGGGAGCGCCACCGCCGGAATCGCTGGGGGTTTGGAAGTTGACCAGGTCCATGACCGGCCCGCCGGTTCCGGCGGCCCCGGCATACGCGGTATACGCGGCGCTGCTGGCGCCCGTGGGCACAGCATTTGCCTGTGAAGCGTTCAGCTGCTGCAGAACCGTCAAACCCGGGCGAAAGGCAAAGTTACCGAAATACGCTTTGGTCGCCGCTGAGGTTCCTGCCGCATTTATAAATGCGGGATCGGGAACTGCCTCGATGACGTTTGCCGCGCTGCGCACGCGCAGCCACTCGGTGCTGCTAAAGAAGAACAGCTTGTCTTTCTTGATCGGCCCGCCCACTGAGTATCCAAACTGGTTGCGGGTATACTTCGCCTTGGGAACGCCGTTGGCGTTGCTGTCAAAATCATTCGAAGTAAGCGCCGAGACGCGGTTGAGTTCGTAAACGCTGCCGTGGAAGCGGTTGGTGCCGCCCTTGGTGACCACATTAATCACGCCGCCCGAAGCCCGGCCATATTCTGCCGAGAAGTTGTTACTGGTAAGGCTGAATTCCTCCACCGAATCGAGGGGGACGGTCTGCCCTACTTTCGTGGTGTAAAGGTCTACGTTTTCCACGCCATCCAGAAGAATGTTGGTGCTGGCCGAACGCGCGCCGTTAATAGACACTCCGGCGCCGCGGGTAACTTGGTCAATTCCGCCCGTGCCCGAGGATGAATCCTGGTTCACGTTGCCTAAGGTCTGCACAAAATCATAAGGGTTGCGGGTGAGGCTAGGCAGTTGGGAAACTTGCGTCTGGCTCACAACCTGGTTCAGGGATGAAGTCTGTGTATCAACCTGTGTTTGCGTCGTACCGAGTACCTCTACTGTTTCCCCGGTGGCTTGCGCCGAGAGCGCAACATCAACCGAGGTTTTCACGCCCGGCGAGACCTGAAATTTCTGCTTGAAGTCGCCAAAGCCGGTCTTCGAAACCTTCACATCGTAGGTTCCGGGCGGCAAGCTCGGAATAACGTAGTTGCCCAAATTGTCAGTCGTCGTTGACCGGGCGGCTGATGTATCAACCGAGGTTACCGTAACCGTAGCGCCGGTGACGACTGCTTTTGAGGAATCTGTAACTGTACCGCTGATCGTGCCTGTTTCGAATTGCGCCAATGCGCTGACCGAAAAGGCCATAACCGCCAGCATAGTCAGCACAAACATTGTTGTGTGTCTGAATTGAAGGCTGTTATTAAATTTTTTCCAAAGTGTGGCAAACTTCATGTGCCCCTCCAAGATGATGTTTAAAAATAAGCTTTTTTGATTTGAATCTTACAGAGGACGCTGAAACTCATTGGATCCCCCGTGCCTAATTAAGGAGACGCTTCAACAACCGGCGTCCGAATAGTTTCTACAAGTGCAAACCTAGCCTAACCAAGGAGAGGGAGCAACTGCGATTCCAAACCCTATTACCATGCAAAGTATTGTAAATAAACAACTTGGTAATATTTTTATCAGAAATATCCTCGTTTGTTCTACAGATTCCTGGAATCTCGCCAGGCTGGATTCCAAAATCTGTAGATTTTTGCCCCGTCGAAAAGTCTCGATTTGGAGACATTTTGGAGACATCCCAAAGACATTTTGAGAGACATCTTGATTAACTTGATTAAAATTGAAGATTTCAAGTTCCTCTTAAGCTACAGACGGTGTCTAACTACGATAGAATTTGCCTTAGCTTTTGTTGGAGTCAGAATTGCGCGCAGCATCGGTCAAATCGGAACGCAAGGTGATGCAGGTCCCCCTCCTGGATCTGCGCCGGCAACACCTCCAGGTGCGCGAGGAAATTTTGGGCGCTCTGGAGCGCCTGTGCGATTCGCAGCAGTTCATCCTTGGGGCAGAAGTCGCGCAGTTTGAAAAGGAAGTTTCCGCCTTTATTGGCGTGCAGGAAACCGTGGGCTGCGCCTCGGGCACTGACGCTTTATGGTTGGCGCTTGCGGCTGCGGGCGTGCAGCCCGGCGATTCGGTCATTACTACTCCGTTCAGTTTTTTTGCTACCGCAAGCTCGATTGTTCGCGCTGGGGCGCGTCCTGTGTTTGTGGATATTGACGCGCGCACGCTGAATCTGAATCCTGAGCTGGTGACACAGCACCTCAAGAGTACGCCTAACCTGCGCGCTATCTTGCCTGTGCATCTTTATGGGCAATGCGCCGACATGAACGCTTTGCGCAGCATCGCTGCCGAGCGAAGACTTGCCTTGATCGAGGATGCCGCGCAAGCATTCGGCGCCTCCTGGCGCGGACAACGCGCGGGCTCGTTGGGAGATGCGGCCGCCTTCAGCTTTTATCCGACCAAGAATCTCAGTGCTGCCGGGGACGCCGGCTGCGTTACCACGCATGATTCAAAAATCGCTGAGCGCATGCGCAGCCTGCGCAACCACGGCAGCCGCGAGCGCTATTTCCACGACGAGATCGGATGGAACAGCCGTTTAGACGGCATGCAGGCCGCGGTGCTGCGCGTGAAGATGAAGCACCTGGAAGAGTGGAACCGCCAGCGGCGTGAGCGCGCCAGCACATACGACTCACTGTTTGTCCGCGCAGGTTTTCGCTCGGGCAATAGCAGCAACCCGCAGTCGCCTGTGCAGTTCCTGGAATGCCTCCCGGAAGTGCACCATATTTATCATCAGTACGTCATCCGGGCGCAGCGGCGCGATGAACTTAAGAAATTTTTGGGCGACCGTGGCGTCGGCTCAGAGGTCTATTATCCCCTCTCACTTCACCAGCAGAAATGCTTTGCCTACCTGGGGTATCGTGAAGGCGATCTGCCTGAATCGGAGCGCGCTGCGCGCGAAGTCCTGGCTCTGCCTATATTTCCTGAGATCACGGAAGCCGAACAAACCTACGTGGTCGAGACCATTGCTGAGTTCTATAGCTAGCCCAGCGTTCGCGAAAGAGCGGCTCTCTTGTATTCAAACAAAATGCATGTAGCTCTTGAGTTATTTCCGTTTGTGGCGTGCAGGTTTCTGCGGTTCTTCCCCGGGAGCAAGAATGCGTTTTACGATCACGCCTTTAAGTCTGTATTTTCGTTCTGTGAGACCGCCTGAATCATCCCGCACATGGATGGTAAAGACCGGCAGTGTGCCCTCTGCACCGACATTTTCCTGACCGGCCCGGGCTGGCAACATGCCCTCCAGGTTGCGTTCGCGATAGGCGGTCTCGTAGTGGTGCATCTTCTTGTTCCAGGTAAAAACCCGTATCTGATCGAAGTCAATGAGACTGCCTTCTTTGGATTGGTTCAGCAGCAAGAGATATTGCGGCACCTGCTTGCCGTTGTCATCCACCTGGTTCAGGACGAAGTCAGCGATAATGCGCTGCCCTTCGGCATACTGCGCCACATCCACGGGTACATCCAAATCCAACATGCGGGCCAGGACCCAGCCATAATGCTTCTGCGAACTACGGACCAGCCACCAGTCTTCTAACACCGGCGGGGGTAAAGGAGTGGCGTCCGTGGCCGGCTTGGCTGCGCTCTTCACCGCTTTTTCCGCGGTAGCACGCTTGAGGAGGTCAAGCTTTTCACCTTCCTTCAGCAGGTAAAGGTGCTCGCTGTCGCGGCCGGGGGTGGCGTGCATGTTCAAGTCAGAGCGCGTGACTGCACGGGCCTGGATAGGTGCATTCACATAACCGTTTTCCAGGATTTGGAACCGATTAAAAATCTTTTCGTCGGCGAGATAGCGCTGCTCCACCCAGCCTTCTTCGCCACGGGGCGAACGAACGCGGACAAAGCGCCCATTCTTGGTGCGCTCCAGGACGCTCACCTTCTCACCGTTCTCCACCGTGCCAGTCTTGTTGAAGACGGCCGCCACGCGGTCGCGGAGTGTCACCTGCGCCGCGGCAACATACGCCACCTCGCCAGGCTTAACCGAATTGCGATTGCATCCGGCAATGAGGAGCATGCACGGCAAGAGTGCCGACAGAGCGGCTATTCCGCGCCAACGATTGTGTGAGAAAGAGAACACAGCCAAACAGAACAATATAGCATTCTGCGGGGAATGATTATGAGTAGCAGTTGAGGATCATTTCGAGCAACGTGTCACTGCGTCAGTGACGTCTTTTATTGCCTTCTTCTGATCCGGATCCAAACCTGGCAAACCGATATTGGGGCGGAACACTTCATAGGACTTACGGTAAAACGCGCATGCCTGTCTTCTGTACTCTTGCTTGTTCTCGCCGGTGGCCCCTGACGCTAACCGGTCTTGCGCGGTCGCGATGCCGTTGTAGGCAAAACCGAGATAGCTGCGATTCTGGGTGTCTCCGGCGTCCTTGGCCACGAGAGCAGTCGCAAGGTCAGCTAAAGAACGATAGTACTTAAGCGCTTCGTCATTCTTTCCCATCTTCAAGAGCACATCCGCCACCATCTTTGTGATATAGGCCACACGGCCTTGCAACTCGTGGTTCTCAGGATCGAGTTGCAGCAGCTTGCGGCGAACCTGGAGGGCCTGTTGAAAATTCTGCAAGGCAGCATCCAGTTTTTTTTGGTCCATGTAGTAATAGCCTATCTCGCTCATGTCGAAGCTGGCATCAAGCTGTGCTTGCGCATTGTTGGGATTCGCTTCCGCACGTTTGCTATCCAAGGCCAGGGCAGCCTGGAGATGCTCAATAGCCGGTTGGTCCAGACCTGCTTCCAGTTGATCTGATGCGATGTATTTCTGCGCCAGCGCGGTGTCCCGTTGCAGTTCAAAGCTCTCAGGATGCAGCGCGAGCAGCTTCTCGTATATCTCCAACTCTTGCGTGTGATGAGACACCCGTTCTGCCGAACTTGGCGCCTGTATGGCCATCACATGCAACGCCCTTGCCAGATCCTTTTGCAGGGTTTCATCGTTAGGCCGCTCTTGAACCAACTCCTGGCTGATCTTCAAGGCTTCTCCAGCGGCGCCTTGAGCTTGTGGTGTCCGTAGTTCGTACAAAGAGGCATCGTGCTCATAGCAAGCTGCCAGATTCCGGCGCGCAGTCACATTGAACCGGTCGCGGGCGAGGACGGAATGCAGAAGCGCCTCCGCCTTTTGGTAACTCGCGTTCGCGCCGGCGCGATCACCTAAATTGGCGGTCCCTATGCTGAGCTGGACTTCTCCCAGCCGCATGTATGCCGCGGACAATTCGATCTGCAGGCCAATATCGCCTTCTGCGTCTTTCGCCAATGAGTCCAGGTACTCCGCCGCCCGGGAGATGACCAGCTTGCGGACCGGCGTGGAACCCGGAAGGTCGCGGATGCCGTCATGCACCTCGAAGATCAGCGAGTTGGCCAGCTTGCGCACGTCGTTAAAGCGGCGCTGCGCTCGAGCGCGCTCCACGCGCGCAACGTGCACTTGCCAGGAAACGAGAATTAATCCCGCGACCAACGCCACGAACAAAGCAGAAGAAAGAGCAGTTGCTGCCTTATACCGTGCTACAAATTTTCCAGCGCGGTAGCGAAACGAACCCTCGCGCGCCTGCACGGGCAATCCACCCAGATAGTTCCCGATGTCAGCGGAGAGCTCTTCCGCCGACGCGTATCTCTGCGCTGGCTCCTTGCGCATGGCTTTCAGAACAATGTGGTCGAGGTCGCCGGAGATTGGTTCCAGTCTGCCCGACGCAGTCAGTGTCTTGGCAGCGGCGGTGCTAGCGGTACTCGGTTTCTGCGGTTCGCTCTCGCATACCAGGCGCGCAACTTCTTGCGGAGTCTTCTCTGCAGTCTTGTATGGCTTCTGATACGTCAACAACTCATACAGCAGCACGCCCAACGAGTAGATATCGGTGGCCGTGGTGAGAACTTTGCCTTGGATCTGCTCTGGGCTGGCATACTCGGGGGTCATGGGATTGAGGCTGGTGAGCGTATGCCCTTCAACTCCGGCAGAGCTATCCACAATTTTGGCGATGCCAAAATCCAGCAGCTTGGGAGTGCCGTCTTTCGCAACCAGAATGTTGGAGGGCTTGATGTCGCGATGGACCACCAGGCGCTGATGGGCGTAATGCACGGCGGAGCAGATCTGCCGGAACAGCGTCAGCCGCTGCCTGATAGTCAGGTTGTGGCTCTTGCAGTAATCCGTGATGCGAGCGCCCTCAATGTACTCCATCACGATGTAGGGCTGGCCACTGGCAGTGATTCCGCCGTCGAGCAATCGCGCAATATGAGGATGTTCCAACAGCGCCAGGATCTGGCGCTCGGTACGAAGCCGCTTCAGCAATTCCGGATCGTGCAAACCCGCCCGCACCAGCTTGACCGCGACCACCTGCGTGAATTGCCCATCATCGCGCTCGGCGCGGTAGACCGTTCCCATGCCGCCATCGCCGATGCGCTCCACCAGCTTGTAGGTCCCGATGCGTGTTCCCAGAAAGGTATCTTTAAAAAAACCTTCGGACCCGCCAGGCAAGTCAAACTTGCCCGCCCGCGGCTCGATGCACTTTTCCGCCGCGCGGTAGGCTGCGAGCAGCTCCTCGACTTCTTTTCTGATTTCCGGAGAGTCGGCGCAACACTGCTCCACGTAGGCGGCCTGCCGCTCGGCGGGAAGCTCCAGCGCGGAGGCGAGAATATCTTCCACCGTCTTCCAGTGTGCCGGGTTCACGCTTCCGCCTTCTGCGCCATGTCGCGATAGAGCCAGGCTTTGGCAACAGACCACTCCCGCTTGACTGTGGCCGGCGAGATGCCGAGCACTTCGGCAACTTCGGGAACTGGAAGTCCGACGAAGAAGCGCAGCTCCACGATCTTGCATTTCTTCTCGTCGAAGGAGGCCAAGGCGCTGAGAGATTCGTCGAGGGCCACCAGATTCAGGTCCTCGGAAGCGGAAAGGGTCAGGGCATCATCGAGCAAAACCGGGTCTTTCATCATCCGTCGCTTCTCTGACTGCTTCTGGCGGGCGTGGTCTACCAGAATGCGCCGCATCATCTGGGCGGCAACTCCGAAGAATTGCGAGCGGTTGGCCCACTGGGCGCTACGCTGGTCCACTAACTTCAGATAGGCCTCGTTCACCAGAGCTGTAGGTTGCAGAGTGTGGCCTTCACGCTCGTGGCTCAGGTAGTGCCGGGCCAGGCGGCGCAACTCGTCGTAAACGATAGGCATGAGCTGGTCGAGGGCATCGCGGTCGCCCTGCTGCCAGCGCTGTAGTAAGCCCGTGATTTCATTGGGACTTTCCGCCATGTTTTGAGCCGGGAGTGGCCCGTATTTTAGCACCGATTCTCAAGGTACTTGCTTCCCAATTAAGTCCAGATGCACTATCAGTCATTAGTGAGTCTACGATGCCCTTTCGTTTCGACGTAAGACCGACGAGACGCCTTCGACGAACTTGCTCCCCACAGGTGGTCCACCAGCAATTCCAGGATTTTGGCCCCAGCTTTTGAGCCGCTTTCCACTCCAATTCCGCGTTACTGACTGAGGAGAAAATTTTCCGGCGACTGCATGGAGAGAAACCATTCTTTAGACGCCGCCAGAGGAGAAAACATGATCAACAATCAAAATATCGGAAGTGGTAATTGCCGCCGCGCATCCAGGAGAGCGCTGCGGATCGCCATGCGCACGCTGGCAGCGGCCGCGTGTGCAATGGCGCTCGCGAGCACTGCCTTGGCAGGAACTTTCAAGGTGGCGTTCAATGGCCCGCAGCCGGTGCAGAGCGCAAAGGCTCCGGCTACGGTCATTGACAACCAAAGCATTGTGCCGGTGGTGACGCGCAGCGTGGATGAGGCCGGCAGGCGTCCATTTCAGCAGGAGCTTGCTTGCGACATTGCCGCCGGATCGGACTCCAATAGCTGCACCGCGACATTTGTAGTTCCCACGGGAGAGGAAGTTGTGATCGAGTACGTGAATGTCTACGGCAATTTCATGCAGGGAGCACAGCCAGCTGTCTATCAGTTGTTCACGCTTGTCGGAGGAAATAATGCGCTCTACGAATTCTTTCCCGGACAGCCCTTAGGGTTCGCAGGGCAATTTACGGGAAGCCAAATGGTGCATATCTCCGCCGATCCCGGCTCCACCATTCGGTTCAACGGCTGGCAGACATCGACTGTGGGGAACGGCAGTTTGCACATGATGCTCTCCGGTTACACGGTGAGCCTGCCGTAATTCAGTAATAACGGGGTCAGCACGTTTCGCGCCGTCGCACCTGCCTGTATTCCGGGTGTGCTCAGCGTGGATGCTGCCCCTTCCTTTTCTCTTCTTCTGCCCCTTTGCGATGAAAAAACTTTTCCAATCCATGAGCCGGTTGGTCTCTGCATTCCGCGTTACTGAATGAAGGCAAACAAAAACTGGCAAGTCAAACTGGAGGCCACTATGGTCGGGGCACATCGTCGAGTATTTTTTCTTCTGTTTTTCTTATCCGCGGTCATTCACATCTACGGGCAGCAGCCATTGCAGATGGCCAGCCTGCGGCCTGGGAAGGAGTTAGTCTGGCAGCGTACCTCTCCCAGCGCAGAAAAACCGGACGGACCCGTGCTCTATCAGATCCTGTTCCGCAGCAGCGCCCACATCGGCTCCATTCCCAAAATCGGACCCACCTACACGCTGGTGGATTCCGGGCTCCTGTTCGATAACGGCGGCAACCTGGTCATCGGCGGCCTGACCATCAACGGAACTACTGGAGTGGTGACCTTTCCCACGCAGCAGAGCTCGGGCAACAGCACCCACGATTTCTGGAGCCTGGGCGGGAATACAGGCACTACGCCGGGAGCCAACCGGCTCGGAACCAATGACAATCAGCCCTTCGAGCTGTGGGTTAACGGTAGCCGTGCATTCCGCGTCGAGCCGAAGTTCGATGTCAATGGCAACAGTCCTGCGCCCAACGTAATTGGCGGCTTTAGCGGCAACACGGTCACGAATAGCGATATCGGCTTCGGCGCCACTATCGCCGGCGGAGGCGAGAGTGGCTTTGTCAACACGGTGAACGGACCCTTTGGCACGGTGGGCGGAGGCGAGGGCAACACCGCCGGCTTCAGTGACACAGTGAGTGGAGGCCTTAGCAACACCGCCGGCGGTAGCTACTCCGCCGTGGCTGGAGGCCGTAGCAACACCGCCGGTGGAAAACTTTCCTTCATCGCCGGCGGGCAAAACAACACCACCGGCTTCAACACCGGGGGGACTGCTGCCTATGGCGCCTTTGCCGCTGGGCAGTACGCAAGTGCGGATTGGGACGGATGCTTCGTCTGGGGCGACAATTCAACTACAACACCCACCACCTGTGGAGCAGCCAACCGCTTTGTGGTGCGGGCAGCCAACGGCGCGCAATTTTCCAACGGGGTGAACGTTGATACCAGCGGCGCCGACGGCGGAGCATTTAGTAATGCCGCGAACCTGCTGGTCTTTGGCGGCGTTTCCGGCGAAGCCATTGGATCGCAGCGCGCCAGCGGTCCGGGCACCAACCAGTACGGTTTGGATTTCTATACCAACGGTTTCGATCGCATGTTCATTGACCTGAACGGCACCGTGCACGTGGTCGGTAACCTCACCAAGGGCGGCGGCTCGTTCCAGATTGATCATCCCCTCGACCCGGCCAACAAATATCTTTCGCACTCCTTCGTCGAGTCGCCGGACATGATGAACATCTACAACGGCAACATCACCACCGACGCGCGCGGCAACGCCACCGTGGCGCTGCCCGACTGGTTCGAAGCCCTCAACCAGGACTTCCGCTATCAGTTGACGGTCATCGGAGAGTTTGCGCAGGCCATCATCGCGCGCGAGGTCCAACACAACCGCTTCGCCATCAGGACCAACCGGCCGCATGTAAAGGTGAGCTGGCAGGTGACCGGCATCCGGCACGATGCCTACGCCAACGCCCACCGCATTCAGGTGGAGGAGGACAAAGGCGACAAGCGCGGCACCTATCTGCATCCGGAGTTGTTCAAAACTTCCGCCGTGGCAGCAGGAGGAAGGCCGTAGGTTGAATTTTCCGCTGCGTGGGTGGCGCTTTGGGTAGAACTCCCTGACATTGCAATTCTGTCCGAAGCATTGTCGAGGTCCCTCTCTCCGCGCCATGCCGATGCGTTGCGCTCAGCGTCTTTGCGGCGCTCGGCTCGAGATGACAGTTGGTATACCGTCGCCACTCGACACGATTGCCCACATCTCCCTCAACGAAAAATCAAAAAAAACTTTCCTAGCCGTGAGCCCGTTTGTCTCTGGGTTTCGCGTTACTGAGTGAAGGCAAAAATCTTAAACCAGGCTCCCAGGATGGAGGCTTGCCCGTTTCCCTGTTCGGGTACGTGCAGGCGCTGCAATCAACCTGGAATTCAGAAGAGCAAGAGGAGAAATATGAGACGTAAAAATTCTTACATCAACCGCGCACCGTCGACAGAATTTAGCGCAAGCGCGCGTCGGCCAACACTCGGATGGAGCGCATCGCCGCTCTGGATTGTCACAGTATGCCTCGCCGCCGTCGCCATTTTGGGCCTGGCCGGCGCGGTTGTGCCGGCATACGCGGGAACGATCAACGTAAATTCCACGTTACAGCGGGGCAGCGGAACAACCGGCGTCTGCACCATCGGCGCGGCGATCATCGCCGCTAATACCAACGCAAATGTGGATGGTTGCACCGGCGCCACGGCGTCTCCGAACACGATCATGGTCCCCGCTGGAACATACACGCTTACCGTAGTGGACAACAATTTCGGCCTCCCTTTCGGCCTGCCCGGAATTCAGAGCGATATCACCATCACGGGCCTGCTTGCCCCTGACGTGCCCGCGGGGGCGATCATTGAGCGTTCCCTCGCCAACGGGACACCCAACTTTGGAATTTTTGATAACCGCCAGAACACTGGCCATCTGACGCTCAACAATCTCACGATTAGGAATGGCCACCAGGCCAGTGACGGCGCCGCCATCTTCAACAACGGCGGCCCCACGTCTGGAGGCCCTGCCGCATTGACCGTGAACAATTGCACCTTTGCCAACAATGTATCCACGGCTGCCGGCGTCTTAGGCGGTGGTGGTGCGGTTGGCGGAGGCGGAACCTTTAGCGGCGTCACCTTTACGAATAACAGCGCCACCGCTGGCGGGGCGGTGGAGGGAACCTCGGTTGTCACCAATAGCTTCTTCAGCAACAACAGTGCGGGGGGGGGCGGAGGCGGCGCCCTGCACTGTGTCCAGGGCGGGTGCAGCCTGACGATTTCCGACAGCACCTTCATGAACAACAGCGAAAGCGGTAACGGTGGCGGGGCGGTCCGCTCCGTCGGAGGCTCCATTACGCGCAGCGCATTCATCGGAAACATGAATACGAACGTGAATGCCAGTGGCGGCGCAGCGGGGGTGTTCGGCGGCACAATCACCGACTCACTCTTCATGAACAACAGCAGCTCCGGCGATGGCGGGGCTGTTGATATAGGGAACAACGCGGTCACGATATCAGGCAGCACCTTCCAGGGAAATACGGCGAATGGAAGAGGCGGGGCACTGCTCGGCGGGGTTGGAACCATCATCAACTCCACGTTCTCGGGCAACACAGCGGCAGTAGATGGCGGCGCTATCCAATCCCAGAACGGGCTCACGCTCAACAACGTCACCATCACGAATAACACTGCGACAAACGGAGTGGGCGGCGGAATTGCCGGGGGCGCAGACATCATCCGGAACTCCATCATCGCGGGAAATACGAACGGATCTGGAACCACACCAGACTGCAGCGGCAGCTTGACTTCACAGGGCCACAACATCATTGGCGCATCTGATAGCTGCACCATCAATGCCGTCAATAGCGACTTTACCGGAACTCTCTCCCTTCCCGTTGATCCTGTCGTGGGCGTCCTAGCCGCTAACAGCGGCAAGACGGTTGGATCCGGTGGAAACACATCTGTGATTCCCACAGCAGCCCTGCTCAAGGGCAGCCCGGCGCTTGACTTCGGCAGTCCGGCTGCGCCAGGCAGCGGCGGCACAGCCTGCGAAGCGACCGACGAACGCGGTGTCAACCGGCCTATCGGCCCTGCTTGCGACAGCGGGGCTTATGAAGCTCAATCCGGCGGGGAGACTTCAACCTATGACCTTTCCGTCACCAATACTCCATCGTCGGCCACCATTACCCTGGGCAGCAACCTCACCTACACAATAAAAGTCTCCAATTCTCCATCTGATACTGCCATGGGCCCTTCCCTAACCGGTGCAATCAACCCCTCTAATTTCGTTTCTATCTCTGCCCCTGGATGGGGGTGCAAGACACCATTAGTTGGCGCCACAGGAGGCTTCATTTGCGTACGCGGGAGCCTGGCCAGCAACAGCAGTTCGACCATCTCACTCGTAGTAACGCCCACGGCGGTTGGTTCGCTCTCCAACACCGCTACTATCACCAGCACCGGCAATGACACTAACCCGGCCAACGACTCAGCAACCGCGACGGTCAACGTCGTAGGCCAGGCCGCCGATATGGCCGTGACCATGACGGCTTCCGCCAGCACCGTTCTGGTGGGGAACAACGTTACCTACACCGCAACGGTGAAGAACAATGGTCCGGGTCCCGCGACTAACGTGGCGCTAACTTACACCCTTCCCGCCAACGTTACCCTCTTCGCCGCGAACATCCCTGCTGGGGTCTCATGCAATCTTCCCGCTGCAACAATCATTTGCACCCTGGGCAGTCCCCTCTCCAGCGGAGCCAGTTTCACCATTGCCTTTATTCTGATCCCACAGGCAGGCGCGGTACCCTCCATCACCAACACGATGACCGTCAGCGCTACGGAACCGGACCCCGACAACACCAACAACTCAGCATCGGTTACGACGACGGTAACTCCCGTAGCCGATCTCGCCGTAACTAAAACCAGCTCACCCACTTCGGTGCCCATCGGCGGCAACATAACTTACACGATCAAGGTCACGAACAATGGTCCTTCGCCGGCAAATGGCGTGACAGCTACAGACACGCTTCCACCTGCTATTGCTTTCGTCTTTGTCTCCGCCAGCGCCAGCCAGGGGAGCTGCCCGCCTCCGGCATCGGGAAAGATCGTCTGCGCCGTGGGCACCCTGGCCAGTGGCGCCAGCGCTACGGCGACGGTTGTAATCACGCCCAGCGCGGCTGCTATGCCTTCGATTACCAACTCGGTGAATGTGACCTCAAACCAGTTTGACCCGAACCTAAGCAACAACTCGGCGAGTGCGACCACTACCGTAACTCCTCTGACTGCGAGCGATTTCTCTCTGGCAATATCGCCGGTCAGCGCCAGTGTCCAGGCAGGCGGCACTGCTACCTACACCATCACTGTGACCCCGAGCGGAGGATTCACCGGCAACATATCGCTGGCCTGCAGCGGTGCGCCGGCGCTCACAAATTGCTCCATCACACCCAGCACGCTGGCAATAACCAATGCCAACCCTGTTACAGCAACAATGACCCTTCAAACTTCGGCCCCGGTTGTGACCGCTGGGATTACGCCAGCGCCGGGAGGATGGCGAGGCCGTCCGAACTTAGGGAGAGAGGCCGGTCTCGCATACTTCCTGGGGTCGCTGGTTTCTATTTTCGTCGCCTGCCGCTTGTCCCAGCGCAGAAAAGTGGCAGTGCCGGCCTTTGTGGTTCTCGCGCTGTTGCTCGTGTTCTCGTCAGGCTGCGGAGGTAGTGCGCACCACGCCGGCACGACGGGCGGCACGCCCTCCGGCACGTATCAAATCACAGTCACCGCCACCTCCGGCATGTTGAGCCATAGCGGCTCAGTAGCCCTGACGGTGCAATAAGAAGCCAAAAATGAGAACACGAAAATTTAATCAGGAGATTTTTATGAAGCTACAACATCGGACCCTCAATTTCTTATCGCCAATCCTGTTCCTGCTGCTGGGAACAATCTTGCCGCCGGCGCAGGCACAACAGCTCACGCTGGGAAGGATTCCCAAAGTCGCGCCAACCTCTCCTCGCTTGCCGCTCGCCGATTCGCTGATCTCGGAAGAGGAACTGGGATTGCTGGAGCAATGACAGTTTGGCTGATACAGACCCTGTCGAACTGTCAGAAAATAGAGGCGGAGCTATAATCGCTCGTGTTATGTCGCGAAGGTTCTCATTAGCGATAATCGTGTTAGGCGCCCTAATCTGCGCGATACCTTATGCCTCTGCGCAGATCATTGAGGATCGCGAGTATCGCGGAAAGAAAATTATGTGCATGCTGAGCGGCCTCAGGGGTTGGGGAAGTCCCTGCGGAACCGACGGCAACTACGCGTACATATT
>DATHMF010000076.1 GCA_035487355.1 Terriglobales bacterium
TTTTGACGGTGTTTTGATTACCCATAGGCGTGGGCATTTTTATCAACCCATGAACAGGGTCGAATGGGATGCAGAAGCCTGTGTAGTATGCCAAATCCAGGTTCCTTGCACCAGAGAGAAACGGCAGAACTGAATCGCCGATAGCGTTAACACGACTTAATGCTTGCTTAATGCTTGAAAGATTAGGGCAAAAGCATTAAGCTGCTTCCGCCCGACCAGCAAGCCGCTGATGGACGCACCCTTCCAGCGTATTTCGTAAGATGGCCGACCGCACACGAACCGTCTGTTGCAGGCGGGAAATTTGTAAACAAATCTATCTTCAGAGGAAAAAATCATGTCGAGACCAAAGATGATCAAGGTGTTCGTGTGTGCGGTTACGATTGCCGCGTGCATACTGGCAACAAATGCCTTCGCTGGGCTCACCACAGGATGGACCCAGGATCCGCTGACCTTCAAAGTGCAGTGGCCGTTCAACGTGCCGGAAAGCTCGCGGTTCACGTTGACCAACGGGGTCTACCACTTCGTGGTTTTCAGCAATGACAAACCCTTTGCCCCAGGGAACACAACCAAACCGCGCACCGAGATGCGCTTCGATGATTACACCAGCGGGCAACATCAGTACTCCGCTGACCTGATGGTGCCAAGCGGTACTGGCGGCGTGGACCTGATGCAGATCCACACCGGCAACGCCCAGTCTCCCAAGTTCGGTGCTACCACTCTCATGTTGTTCTTCGAGGTCAGCAACGGCGGCTCATTGCATTTGTACAGCGGCACGCAGCTCGCCAGCAACCTATATAACAAGTGGTTCCACCTGAACGTTATCCATGATACGAAGACCGGGCTGATGACGGTTTACATCAATGGAACGCTCGTGCTCACCAGGCACGACAATGGCGCGGGCGACTTCTATATGAAAACCGGCGTCTATGCGCAAAATGGCGAGACCAAGAAGATGGAAGTCTTTATTAAGAACCTGACGCTCTGGTCGAAGTAAACAGAAAGTAGTTTACAGTTTGAAAAGTTCCGATCCCACACGTGCTGAGCACATGTGGGATCGGTTTTTTCAGCTATGGGATAAAAGCCAAATCTTCCGGCAAGGGCGGCACAATCGGTGTTTCAAAGAGCGGCCCAGGTCCATCCGGATCAATCGTGATGGCTCCGTCAGAGGCAAAAAATATTGCAATCTGCCGCTGGGTTGCGACTGCAACGCTAGCAACGGGAAGCGGCGCGGCAAGGTTAGTGAGGAACCCATGCGGGTTTTTGGGGAATCCGACGCCCAGGGCAAAAGCAAGATCGTTGCGAAACAGGGTTGTGCGATCAACGAGATTGCCAGAGCGGATGATTGCCGTGGTGGTTGGGTTGGGTACGGTTTCATCTCCGCGGGCAAACTGAAGAATGATGCCCTTTTTCTTTTCGCCCTTCAGCGGTGCTTTGCGGATAAAAGGCGCCCACGCTACCGGATCACCAGCTTGCCCCAGCCATTCACTATTATCGAAGAAAGCCTGGATGGCCGTGGCGCCAGGCACGGTATTAATGACCGGTGGCTGATTTCGCAAAGGCTCGTTGTCATTGAACGTAAGACCGCCAACATTAATCAAAGAGGGCACATGCGTCGCCAGCAGCAATCCCGCGAGCGGGCGAAAGTCAGGGCTGAGGCGCGAGATATCGCTAAACGAACCTCCGGGCACGTTGACAACGCCGGCGCGGACATCAGGCTCAATGCCCAGGAAGACAGTGCCGGTGATGCCACCCAGCGACTGCCCATAGAAGTAGATGCGCGAGGGATCCAAGGCCACGGAGCCATTGCCGTCTACATCCACTCCACCTTGAATGACGCGGACGAGTTGCAACAAATCGGCCACGGTCTGCTGCACACCGTCGCGCGCAGCCAGGCTGCTGCGCGGCGGCGCAGTCAGAAAGCCTCCAATAGAAGTAATTATGCCGTTACCGATGAGGTCAACACCGCGTCCTCCCGAGGGAAGGATAACGAACGGAAGGTTGTGCCGGAACACTGTCAATGAACTGATGGGGCCAAAACCATGGCCAACCGTATTGATGGTGATGGTTGCAATGCCGGCCGTGGCCAGAGTGGCGGCCACAGCGTAAGGACTATTGTCTTTATTGTCGCCAAATCCGTGGCTGAAAATGGCAACCGGCCATCCGTTGGCAGGTCGCTTACCGAAAGGAAGAAATAAGTTGAAGTAGACGTCTTGTGTGCTCTGAACGGCGGGCAGCCCGGTGCGAGTAGGAACTGCAGGAATAAAAGCGCCCGGAGCCTCATAGTTGGCCGCAGAGAACTTGCCAAAAGCGATCGCGGAGACAGCGCCAGGAAAGACTTGCAATGCCAAAGTAGGCACGACCACAGTTTGGAACGTAGGTGCTGTTGTTACCTCCTCCTGATGCAGGATCCCAACAATGGAGCCGGCAGGGAAGACTGTGCGCTCTCCGCTCAACCCCAAATTGAAATTGGCGGCCGGCGCAGGCGCAGCCTTGACCTGGGCAAGGATCTTTTGCAGCGTCGAGGTTACGCTCGCGGTGGTAAACAAGCTGGCCACGGCAATATCTTTCGGCGAGAGATCGTCATCTATCTGCCGCAGAATATCTTTGTGCAGCAGGCGAGCAAGCAGCTCTCGATACAACCGCGACTGCGAGTCTTTGTCATGGTCATGGTCATGATCGGAATCCCAGTCTCTGTCTTCATCTTCATGCAGCCCTTCGAAACTCTCTGAGGGCTCTATGGGCTCTCCGGTTGCGTCGTGAACGCCTGTGGTCACAATCAGCAGGTAATTCGAGTGTTGATCAAGATGCTCGTCGGATTCGGCATACAGTGTGAACGTGGCCGGGTCCCAGACAATCTGATTAATGCCGATGGTGTGCAAATGGGAATCATCCGGATCAGACAAGTTGTCTATTTTGACGAGGAACACCGTGTGGCTGTTGACGGTGCTTACATCAATCGGTCCATCAAAGGGTATGGAAAGGCGCGGCTGCAGATTGAATCCATCAAGCTGGTTCAACAGCTTCGTATCAATGCAGTCCGAGGGCCGGGCTGCACAATCGGGCAGCGGCAAATGAACGCGCAAGTGAGTGTTTTGCGTAGGGTCGCGCACCGTAAAACGATTGCTGGGAAAGGGCGACTGCGAGAGCTTCTCCAGGTTGAAGAGGGGATGTACGTCATGATCGCCGGCAAAGACTCGCACGGTTAGGGTTGCGGCTAACAGCAGGGTATATGCTATGCGGCAGGAGAGAAATTTCCTTAAATAACACCGCTTCATAGTAAAGACCTCCTGGAAGGACCCAATAGCAGAGAGCAAACATAGACCCTGGCATGGAGGAAGTCAATGACAGATTTCCCTGAGTCACATTTTTTTATTATTTTGAGATCAGAATGCAATCACTGCAGCTTGACCGCGACATTGTATTTGCCTTTCGGTTCGACCTGCACGGTTTCACCTTTTGACATATAGCGCTGGAGCACTGTAGGGTTTGCCCATTCCAGGTCCCAACCGTTCTCGATTGCCAGCAGGGTGTACTTGCCGGGCAGCACGTCGCGCAATATGAAAGTCCCATCACTGTCACTCTGGTCGCGGCGAAATAGCCGCGCATTGTTTACCGGGTCTTGAGGCACAAGCACAACCATTGCGCCTGCCATTGATTTGTCGTTGTGCAGTACCACTCCTTCTATAACACCGACTCCTTTGGAGACCACCACCGCCAACTGGATAGAGCCCGGATCTTTAATTTCAATCGTATGACCATATACCTTGGCGCCGTCGGCAGCGATGCTCTTTACAAAGAACCCTCCAGCGTTGGGCACAAAGACCTCGTATCGCCCCGCAGGAAGTAAAACAGCCTCGAATTTTCCATCGGACAGGATGCGACTGCCATGCCCCTGGACCGATTCACGGTTGTGAAGTTGAATGGATGCTCCAACCGGAGGATTCGCGAAACCTTCAAATTCTACGATTCCAGCGACCAAGGCTGATTCTGAACCTTTTGTGGCATCAATCTCGCCGTCTCTAAGGAGAGTTGCTGTTTGGTGGCGGCTGCTCGGGGTAGTGTTTTTATTACCATTATCTCGACTGGATATCTGTAGATTGATGTCGTAGTGCCCGGGCGCGATACCCGTGACTTCCAGTGCATCAGGATCGCTGCGGCGATTTGTCTGCGCATTCACAAAAAAGCCGGAGTTACCAAACACGCTCTGCGTAAATGTAACCTGCACGTTCTGCGAGGAATCGAGACTTGCATTGGTAAGGCGCAGATGAAGGGCAGGAACGGCACTTAAAGTGATGTCGGCGGTAAGCTGACTGCCTGGTTCAATCGCAATAGGACTGGCCCCATCGGGCTCATTCGCCGCCGGATAGTACGTAAGTGGGAATGCCCGGTCGAGTTCGGCATTACCGTTGCTGGCCTGAGACCCTGAATTCTCGTTCGAAGGCGCCTGTACTGTCTGTGGCTTGTATTGGGTATACCAGGGCTGCGCCGAGGCAACTACGAAGTAGGTGCCGGAGTGAAGATGCCCAAAATGATAATACCCCTGATCATCAGTTTGGACCTGGGTGCGCATGAAGGTCCCCTGCTCTCCATTTTCGACTCGTTTCTCAAAGAGCATTACCCGGCAGTTTTGTACCGGGTCGCCCTCTTGGTCACTGATCTTGCCGGAGATCGAACCTTCGGGCAACAGGCGAAACACAAGATTCTCTGAGATTTTATCGGGACCGACCGCGATAGCAGAGGAGAAATACTCATGCTGGTTGAATGCTTGTCGGGGAAATCCTTTGCGTTCGGCGACCAACGCATATTTGCCGGGGCTGAGGTTCTTGAACAGAAAGCGGCCATCTTCGCCGGTAACCACCGATTGAAGGTCAGGGAATGGATCGCTGCCGCCGGCCAGACCAATCGAAATCTGGGTCAGTGCAAGCGGTTCACCTGTCTGCGCATGGACCACAATTCCACTAATCTGGAAAGTTTTTCGCGCGGGCGCCGAGACCGAGGCGCTGGGCTGCTGCGCGGCCAATCCGACAGTCAGAAATAGGAAACAAATGGCGGCGGCTTTTAGCGGCAAGCTGGGTAACAAGCTGATTATTCTCCTATCCTGACCAAATCAACTTTGATGGTAGCTTTTTCGTTGGATTGTAAGCTGATCTCCGCCGCCTTTGAGGAATACTCGCGTAAAACCTCAGGATTGGTGTACTCCAGCCCATCGAGATAATCAAAAGCTAGCACTTTATAATCGCCGGGAGCAAGATCGTTTACGTAGAACCCGCCATTCCCGTTGACGTAGACCGTTTTTACGGCCTGCGGAGTGCGCTCCGGCACAACCAGTACCGTCGCCGAGCCTTCAAGATCATCGGATTGCACGCTTCCGCTCAGTGTCGCACCATCGTCGCTCAGCACAACTTCGAGAGAGGACAACCCGCCGGGTGCAACTACCAGATCTTCCCGAAGCAGATCTGTGCTGCCGTAAGAGATGGATTTTACGTACCATGAGTTGTTCTGAGACATGGTCTCAATCCTGTATTTTCCCTCTTCAATATTGCGGATTGCGAGAGAGGGATTTTCCGGCTCTCCCTCTATACTGCTCCATGCATCGGGACGCGAGCGGTCGAGGGACGTGAGATGAATTTGAAGAGGTATATATTTTCTCGTAACGGGATTCTGATAAAAACCCTCTTCAGTCGGCTGCGGTTTGGTTTCCTCCATCCGCACAATAATGGGAATGGAAAGTGATGGAATAAGAGCAAGATGAATCCCCGCGAGATTCCCGGTTAGGTTCAGAGTCTTTTCAGCGTAAAGCGGGCGCCCGGTTGGGTCCTCCCCATGAGCTTTAATGATGCACGGAACCCCTGAGGCAACCCGCGCCTGGAATGTGCCGGTTTCCTGGTTAAATCGCATGGCCGACGAGATGGGATCGCCCGAGCTGCTTACGAATTGCAAGCCCACCCCACGCCCAAAGGTATAACCGGTGACCATACCGGCAATGGAAAATACAGGCGCTGGTCTGAGCGTGAATTCTACTTGTGCGCGCTGGCCGGCCGTGAGTTGAATTGACGTGGCGCCGGCAAGATCGGAGGCATCGGGATAATAGACGGTGGGGAAGGCCTCCTCTTTTGTCGCGCCGTTGGTCGTAACCAGGTTGCGGTTCCATCTCGGCCGGGCGACGACATAGTAGGAGCCCGGGGGGAGGTTGGGGATGCGAAACTCGCCCTCTTCTTGGCTGCTTGTGCTCCAACGCTGTTGCAACTGCTTGCGCCCATTCACAATCCGTGAACTGATGAGACCTAAGGTGACGCCTTCGAGCGGCAGGCCGGTCGAATCATTCACGTGTCCAGCGATCACCCCGGCGGGTATCAGATTGATGACGACCGGGGGAATGCCGGGACCAACTTCCACAGATTGCTGGGAGGACTGGCCGGTCCTGAGCTCACTCTCATCGAAAAAGTTGGGTTTGTGAGCGACCAGAGTGCCGCGCAGCAGTGGCAATCCGGTGAATTGGAAGTGGCCTTCATGGTCGGTAAAGGTCGCGCGCTGTCCTTCGGCATTGAGCTGCACAACGGCACGGCTCAACGGCTCGCCGGTTACAGAATTGACTACAGTCCCATTCAGCGTGTAGGCGCCCTGATCGCCTTCGCCGAGCTGCATGACATCGCCGCAAGTCTGCGCTTTGAGAGGAACAACAAAAGTGCAGGCCGCACAAAGCAGAAGGGTGACGCACAAGCAAAGCTGGCCTGACACTCGGCGCATAACGGAGGAGATAATTGTAGCCATATTTTTGCTGTGATGCCTGAATTTCCCTTTCAAGCTATTAATCTGGGAATCATTTTGCTGGTGACTCAGTTCGTCTTACGGTATTAGGAACGAAGGTGAAGGTTTTTCTTGCGTCGAAAATTTTGGTAGTGGGTCAATCACTTCGCAAATGCCGCGCACCAGAAGAATACTGTGTCGGACGGAGCCTTTCCTCTTATCCAATCAGGCACCCCGGGTTTGTGTGGGCCATCCCGTCCGCAAAATGGCACCAAAGTGGTATCAAACTATTGATTCCTGGTAAATCATAGGTCATCATGGGCTTGGAAGTGTATCCAGCATCCAGAATGCGGAGGGCTAAGGGTTAAAAAAGCCCCATAAGTTCTTTGAAAATTCGACGCCAGATGCGGATCGGACGTCCGCCTTCATGTTCCCCAAGCCAGTCCTCCTCCTCACTCCGTGTTTACGGATATATAGTCAATTGACCCCTCTCTGACTACTCCCCGGCTATTGAGCCCCTTCGTAATGAATTGAAGGCCAATGGTTTAGAGCTGCAACACTACTCTAAGTAATGGGGGGTGGGGGAGTAATACAAGCTGCCAAGGGCCCCCCGATTCGTGAAATCCGCCAGCGAGCTTCCTGAGTACTGAACACCGGGTACTGAGCACTGACTATTAAGCTAGTCCCCCACCTGAAAGTAAGTTTCCCCAGTAAATACGGGGTTATCGGAGCGTTTCGGGACCCAACTGACGAGCTAGCAAGGTACCCCGCCCCCACTACCTGGAGCCGGGATCCCCCATGATTTGCGCCTGGCAAAGCGAATTTGGTCTTTGAAAAATCGCAAAGGCAGTAACTTAGAACCACCTGGGGGGATATCTATCCAGTAAATACAACAGACTATCTCAGCAAGTGTCCGCCGCAAAAGCGATTTTCCCCAGTAAATATGCGGCGATCATGACTGTTTCAGGTGGTCCAACCACTTGCCAGCAAGTGTGCCTCCGTTTACTCGTTACAGCGCCTGACCGTCAGGGCACGAATTTACCGGTTAGTTAACCTGTTGAAAGGAACTACTGGCGCACAAGCAATGCCAGGCGCGGGAACAAGAAGTGTCCGGCGGCATCGTCAATCACGTTGACTTGGCAGGTATAGAAGCCGGGTTTCAGATCGGTCAGCGGGACATCGAGTTGGAAGACGGTGGCGCGGCGATTGGGCACGGTAATTTCTTTGGCTTCGACCAGCGGGGTCTCATAGGCTTTGGCCTTTCCATGGAAGAAAGCAACGTTGGTGAGGACGTGGATCGCGGTTTTGCTGTTCACAACTTTCGTATTTGCGGCCGGGGCGCTTACTGGTGGGCTGCCGGCGGATGTTCCGCCCGCAGCCGGTCTGCCGGTTGGATTATTGGCTGTTGCGGCCGCGCTGTTGCTGTCATGGGCCGCATCGTAAACCTCGTAATAGAAATACAGGTGTTGGCCTGAGGAAAACACGTGGGTTACGTTCGGGATCAGCTCTGATCCGTCGCGGACCAACGGATTATTGGTTTTACGGTTGGAAGGCTGAATCTGGCTGGCCAGCACGACCGAACTCATCTTCAGCGGAGTGGTTTTCAAATCGGGAATTACAAGATCGGTCTCGAAGGAACCCATGAGCCCGCTCTGGTTTTCGCGCACGACCAGCTTCAGATGATATTTTCCGGACGGCAGCAGGAATCCGGCGTCATATTGTACGTTCTTGCGTTGCACCTCGGCAGAGGTGTTCAAGTTAAGCTTGACGGTATCGCGGATCTGGCTGACGGCCTGCTTGGTTTCGTCGAGCACTACGCCAAGCACATCAAGTGTTGCTTTGTCCTGGTCTCCATTGCGGGTAAAGGGGATGGCAGAGCCCGGTACGACCACCGAGACTGGAACGAAGAACTTGTTATCCGCAAGGCGGAAGTAGCCGGTAGAGAGATAGACCGGCAGGTCGGTGCTGGGCAGCTCAGAGGCCAGCTCTTCATCCAACTGCCGTTCACGGTCTTCGCGTGTAGAGTGCTGGAAGTCGGCGGGCGCATAGTAGCCGTGGCGATAGTCCACCTTCAATCCGGGCCGATTGATTTGCACGGCGATGCGGCGATAGCGGCCGTCGCGTGCTGGATTGGTGCTGTGATATCCAAGAACATAGTAAGTGGATGTATCCTCCTGCACGCCACTGAAGACTTTGCCGAAATCGTTGGAGTCGAGGAAGGCCTTGCCTCCGGTGTCACCCGCGAGGGTGACCAGAGTTTCCTGGCTGGCAAAATTGGAATCATACTGATTCAGAGTGGACCGGCCGGAGTAGGCGGCAGTACCGCGTAGGCTGGCCGACTGTGCTTCGCCGCCCGGCGGCATCGCCTGCAGACCGCGAATATCCACGGTATAGATGGAAAGATTGGCGCGCACTGCAGCATTGGTTGCTGCGCGCAATTCAGACTGGTTCTCGATGCCAGTGCGATTCATGCCGCTGGAGAAATAAATCACCGATTTCTTCTGGTCTACGTGCGCGAGCTGTTCGCCGATGGAGCGCAGGGCCTCGAGGCGGCGATCGGTATTAAAGATGTTGTATTCAGTATCGTCGGCGGTGAAGGCCTGGCCGGTATCGGGTGTGCCTTCCGTTGTGCCCGTAGAGCCTTCTTCAAATCCCTGGCCGGCGCTTGTATTGAAGGCGTGCAGGGTCTTCAACAGCAGGTCGTGGTCGGAGGTGAAATCCTGGTTTACCAGCAGAGAGCTGCCGAG
>DATHMF010000077.1 GCA_035487355.1 Terriglobales bacterium
CTACGGGAACCAGCGTTTCCTGTCCCAGATCTGGGTGAACGGAGAAACCCGCGGGCATCAACTTCCGAAGAGTAGTCGCGAAAAGGAGGTAGCTAAAGACATGGCGCGCAGTCTCCCACAGGAACGAGTGGAGGTGCTGGCAAGACTTCAGTAGTTGCGCATTCCAAACAAAGAAGGGCGCGCTTAAACTGTGCCCTTCTTCCTTTTTTTGCCCCGAATTGGAAAGGCCGCCAAGGCCGCGGAGCCCCATGTTTTCAGCAGGAGTGCCAAATCGCAGGAGGTGATTCTTCAACCTACTGATTTTGAATCAGCAACCCACAGATCAATGGTTTCAATGGTTTCCCAAGCATTTTCGTGAACACAAACAGGCAGATTTGGGCACGGTTGTTACGAACTTTGTTACGAAGTTTTCGAGCTGGATTCGCGTGGGAATTTTCAACATCATGATCTATTGCTTTCCGGTTGCCCGTGAATTTGCGAGAAGCGCGGTGGACAGTAGCTCACAGATCTGCGATTTCAAGTGGTACGTCTGCGTTTCTCCAGGCGGCTTCAAATTCTCTTCCAACCTCTTCCATGCTGGAAATCCTTTTTTGGGCTTCCAGGCTCTTCAGCAGACCGAAAAGCGAACGTGGATTTCGCGGGTATTGTCCTAGATCAGCGCGAAACACAGCTTCCGCCCGCTCCGATTGCCGATTCAGCAGCAATGCGGCACCTAGGGACTCGCGGACTGGATAAAACCATTCCGGCGGCTCACCATAATTAAGTCTGTCCTCGATTTGCACGGCCTGCTCCCAATACTTGATTGCCGCCTCATGGTCGCCTTTTGCAGTGGAAATCCGAGCATCCAAGACGTTCGTGGCAAGGTCCAAAAAGGTTTGTGCCTTGTTGAAAAAGAAACTGAACTCCACATCGGCAGGCGTTTCTTTACGTACATTTTCCAGAATTTTTCGCTCGGCTTCTGCCATCGCAACCTGTCCCTTCGCGGCAAACGCAGCTCCGCGTGCGAAATGCCAGAAACCCGTCGTCATGGACAGGCTCGGGTTAGGTGGAGGCAGCTTCAGGACTTCATCCCAGCGATGGAAGCGCACTAGTACGAAAATTGGATAGGGAGCGTAGACCTCCGCTATAGGCATGTCATGCAGCATGGGAGCGACGTGAACAGCCAACTGGTCAGCAGCTTTCTTTGCGCGCGCAAAATCGCCCTCCATGCTGTAGCTGGCGGCCAGGAAGTGAAGATTGTGGCAGTAATACATCATGTCGTACATGCTGCCGGTTGTGCCGCTCTCCCGCAGATATGCACGATCAGCATCTGCCCCAGCTGCATTGCTGTGGGCCGCTGCCGAATAGTCTCCTACACGCATATAGGTATGCGCGGGCATATGGACCAGATGCCCGGCCGCCGGTGCGAGAGTTTCCAAACGCCTTGCACTGGAGAGGGCCCACTCCGGATGGGGCGACGCTTCCGTGGCATGGATGTAATAGTGATTTGCACCAAGGTGATTCGGATCGCGCCGCAACACGGATTCGAGCACGGCAAGGATTTCTTCTGTTCCTTGGGTCGGACGGCCGTCGAGGCTCCAGAGCTTCCAAGGGTGCAGATCCATCAGGCTCTCCGCATAGAGCGTCGCAACATCGAGGTCATCTGGATAATGCTTCGTGAGCTCTCGCATCGCAATCGCATATTCCGTGTCGAGTTTCCTCAAATCAGCTTTGGGATCATCCGAGTAGCGTTTGGCCAAGGCTTGAATGTAGTCGCGCTCCCGTTCCGTCGCCCCGGACGCGAGTGACAACGCCTTCTGCTCGGCTTCGTACGCGGCTTTTTCATGCGGTGGATCGAGATCACTGTTATTGATGCACGGACCCAGCGCCAGTGCCATACCCCAAAACGCCATCGCTGACTGAGGGTCCAACGCCGCAGCTCGCCGGAACGAACTGGCGGCTTCTTCGTGGTTGAACCCGAAGACGAGTGTCAGTCCCTGATCGAAAAAGCGCTGCGCCTCGGGGCTTTTCGTGGAGATCGTGTGATGATGTTGACCCAGTCCTGCTATTAAAACTTCGGGCTTGGGATGAGCGGATAACGAACCGATCGCCAGCAGAAGCACAAAGAACGACGCCAGATGTTTCATTCAACTCTCCGGTGTTTAGAGGAGCTACGAGTCCCGCTAACACCCGAATAATTTCAACTGCTCGTATTACGCAAGCGGGCAGAATTTACGTGCTAGTTTCACCGCGCATAAAGAGCAGAAAAGCCGCCAAACAGGGCGGCTCCCCGACAGCATCTGCGGCTTCATTCACTGATGACGTGGTCGGCACATTCCACCAGCGAAACGTAGATCGGAACCGTGCCCCATTGCGCGTTCCAACTGCTCGAGTCTGCCTCCGTGACCCTACGGGCCGAGGAGTGGGCTCCTCAAGAAAACACTGGGATTCTTTTGGCTACCACCTTCGCCATCGTCTCGCTCAGCGGAGGCCATCCGATGGGCTTGACCATATCGACCGTAGCCTTGCGCATGAGGTACGTAGCGTCGTGAGTGAGAAATATCGGCACGTCATGCCCGGCATCGGCCAGCGCGAGCCCGTACGAAAAAACAAAGGATGCGCGGGTCGGCTCATCCGTTCTCCAAGAACTCCTCATCAAAATGTGCTGTTTCTTCTTGGGCCCTGAGGTTGCTGAGTCTGCGCCTCGCTGTTAGCAGCGGCAGTGGCCCCTGCGGCGAGGGCGCCGGCAGCCAATAGGGTCGACTTTTCAAGTTTCGGCGGGTTGCCATACTCCATCTCCCGCAATTGGCAGGACTCTACACGAGCCACCGACTGATTTACAACTATTTCTAAGGTTCGCATAGAATCCATCGGTCCACAGCAATCGATGCGTACCAAAGTGGAGAAACCAATGCCGTCGAATCAGGTTAAACAAATCTGTTCAAGCCTTTTGAATTGGGGGCTCATCGATGACCTGAGATGCTACTGACGGCTGCTAGGGCTGTATCACTTAACAGTTGGCCGATTTAAAAGCGTGATTGGTCATTTACTGCGCGCCTCAGAT
>DATHMF010000078.1 GCA_035487355.1 Terriglobales bacterium
CAATCAACAACATGCTCCACTTCTTCATTACTGCCTCCTTGTCGAGTCAGGGTTTGCAAGTACAAACCCTGAAACCCGATGAATTGCCGCCAGGAGGTGGTTCCCGGACACCGTGCAGCCGGGCTCACGCTGTATCGGCAAGTTGCCGGCGAACTTCTCCGGCAAATATCGATTAATGCTCTTCCGCCGTGGCCATCCCGAGATAGGAAGCGGGCAAAACGGTGAAAAGAATCGCCTGTACAAAAGCCACGAGCAGGTGAAGAGCGATAAATAGCAACGGAATCAGAGCCGGAAAGATGGCCACAAGGACTCCGGCCACCGGGGATTTCTCCCATGCTATTGTGGTTGCCTCTGTGAGCAGCCCCACGAACAGCACATAAATCATGTCACTCGCAAAAATGTTGGCATAGAGACGCACGGTGAGCGAGAGCAAGCGCGCCAATGTGCTGATGATTTCCACCGGCAAAATTAGCCAGGCAATCCACCATTCCGTCCCAGCAGCAAAATGTTTAGCGTAGCTGACCGCCCCCTGGTGGCGAATCCCCTGCCAATTGAAATAGAGAAAGGTGACGATGGCGCATGCCAGAGGCACGCTAACATTGCCGGTCGGCGCAGAAAACCAAGGAAATAGACTGAAGAGATTTGAAAACAGAACAAACAGACTGACGGTGCCAACGAGGTAGATGAAAGAACGCGCGTGATGGCCTGCGCTCTCATCAAGAATGTCCTGTATCCCCAGCCGCATGGGATTGGTAATCAAGAGTTCCGCGACCTGCTGCAGCGCTCCAGGCTTCTCGACGGAAAGGCGGGACTTGAGGATCAGCGCCAAAATGGTGGTCAAAACAAGCACCAATGCCCCCATGATAACGTGCTCGGGGATTGGGAGATCCGCGTTTTCAGGTCGGATGTGCAGCGCGTGAAGAATCGCCAACGCCATGGCACCGAGATAGTGGTTCACCAGGTGGGTGATCGGGCTGATATGCTCTTCCATCTCTTGCTCGCCCGTAACGGGCTCAACTCCTCACTCAACGGATTGAAAGATTTCCCACACACTTGCCGTGATTGTTGCGGCCGCAAAAGCGCACAACCCCAGCACGATGCTCACAAGTGGAACGTGTAGATAGCTAAAAATAACATACACCGCTAGACCTATCAAGACGTAGCGAAAGACCGCCGCAAGGTAACTTGCCACGGGGGCGCGACGATTTTCGGTACCGCTCTGCGGCACAGCGGCGGACGTAAACGCTTGCAATCCTCGCTTCAGCCAACGGAAATTCAGCCAGGCGAGTCCCGAGCCGAGGACGAGCCCCTCGGCCCACTCCCAGTCATGCATGAGGCCAGCAAGAAGGCCACTGAATATCCCAAAAACCGGAATCAGGTAGGTGATTCGGCGAACGGTTCTTTCCCCGACGGCGGGAGCAGTTGATGGTTCAGTTAGCGGGCCTGTCATTGTTACTGCCCGAATCCTTGGGCGCATACCTTCGAGAGATCTCAAGAATCCCGCCTGCAAATCCGAAGCCGCCAAGGACGATCATCAGCCAAGGAGAGGTATGCAGCCAATTATCGAGAAAATACCCAATAAGTCCACCGGCGGCGACCGCCCCCACGAAAGTGAAAGGTAACTCCATGGCCGTGGCAAGCTGGTTCGAAGTGGTCTGCGCTTTCTGAGACGCAGGTTTCGACGAATCGGAATCTTTCGGCTTATCGTCCGAAGGCATAGTGCGCAAGCTTGGTGAACGGCTCAGGATACAACCCTGCGGCGAGCGACACAAACACCGTCACACCCAGGGCGATGGCTTGCGCGCTGGTCATCACCGGGCGCGGCGCTTCGCCCGGCTGCTTGAGCCAGGCGTGCGCCACGATGCGGAAGTAGTAGTACAGAGCCGGCACGATGTAGAGCACCGCGAACAACGCCAGTAGCGGATGATGCGATTCGATCAGCGAGAGGAAGATGAAATACTTGCCCATGAAGCCGGCCGTCGGGGGGATTCCCGCAAGCGAAAGCATGAAGATCAGCAGCAGCACGGCGGCGGCGGGGCTCCGCTGGTACAGGCCATTCAAGTCGTCGAGCTCTTCCCCAATCAGCCCTTTTTGGCGCAGCACGATGACCACGGCAAATGCGCCGGCGGTCATGAACACATAGGCGAACAAATAGTATGCGATTCCAGTGGACGCGGTCTGCGTCAAAGTTCCCGTGCTCTCGTCCCAGGCAAGGAAGCCGAGCAGGATGTAGCCCACGTGCGAAATCGAGGAGTAGGCCAGCAGGCGCTTCACATTAGTCTGTGTCAGCGCTGCTAGGTTTCCCCAAGTGAGCGAGGCAATCGCCAGGCCGCCTATGAGGTAGATCCACGTCGTATGCGAAACCGCGAATACAACCAGCAGCAATCGGAGAAGCAAAGCGAAGCTTGCCGTCTTGGAAGCAATGCTGATGTATGCGGTGACCGGCGTCGGCGCGCCTTCGTAGACGTCTGGTGCCCATTGATGAAATGGCACCGCCGCTACTTTGAACAGCAGGCCCACCAGCACAAGCACGAACGCGAGAATGGGAAGCAGCTGAAGCGTGAACGGATCCAAGTGCAACGCCATGGGCATTCGCGCCGCGATGAGTTGCCGCATCTGCTCGCCGGCCACACCGGGCTGCTGGCTGCGCACGATGGCGCCAACCAGCTGATTGCGCTGGCCCAGCGCTGATCCGATAGAGCCTATGTTCGTCGAAGCGCTGAGGCCGTACAGTAGCGAGAATCCGTATGCCAGGATGCCGGAGCTGAAAGCGCCAAGGAGAACGTATTTCAGCGCGGCCTCGTTCGAACGCTTCTCGCGCCGCAAGAAACCGGTGAGGATGTAGAAGCTCAAAGCCATGGTTTCCAGCCCGAGGAACATCACAATCAGATCGATGCCCGAGGCCATCAGCATCATGCCGACACAAGCAAAGAGGAGCAGCGCGTAGTACTCCCCTTCCTGCTCTTTTTCGATCTCCAAGTATTTCACGGAGAGCAGGATGACCAGCGCGGTGGAGGCAAGAAAAAGGATGCCAAAGAAAAGCACGAATCCATCCACAACCGCTGTCTCGTGGAATCCGACGACCACCCCGCCGCCCGCTGCGATTCTTCCGCGCAAACTCCACAGCGAGAAACCAGCGAAGGCGGTGGCTACAAACGCCGCCTTGCCGTTAAAGTCCTTAAAGATCAGGCGAAAAAACCAATTTTCTTCTGCCGCTTCGTCGGCCGAAAACCCAATCATGAGAATACCAAGGCCGAAAAGAGTCAGCTCCATCTCCGGAAGGATGACAGCACCGTCTCCCCGGAGATAGCTGAGAACCGCGTCGATGAATGGGATGCTCATCCGGGCTATCTCGCCTCAAGCGCGACAGCTGGGATTTCTGGCGCGGGCAATTTTGCGCGCTCGGCTTTGTAAAAGTCCGGGTTCACCTGCTCGACGATTTTCTGCACCGGCTTTTCGATGAAGGCGAAGAACGGCTTGGGGTAAATACCGATCCAGAACGCCAGAAACACGAGCGGAATCAGCGTGGCATATTCGCGCAAATTCAAGTCCGGCAAATTCTCATTGGCAAACTGTGTCACCGGGCCGAACATGACGCGTTGATAGAGCCATAACAAATAGGCCGCGCCCAACACGACGCCCAGCGAGCCCCATGCGGCCCACGCCTTGCTCACTTGAAACGCGCCTTGCAGAATGGTGAACTCTCCGATGAAGCCGTTCAGCAGCGGCATTCCCAGTGAGCTCAAGCTGATGATGAGATAGATGGCCGCGAAATTCGGCATGGGCGTAGCCAGCCCGCCAAATTCGGAAATCAGCCGCGTGTGCCGCCGCTCATACAGCACGCCGACAATCAGGAACAGCGCGCCGGTGGAAATACCGTGATTGATCTGCTGCAGCACGCTGCCCGCGAGTCCGTTGGGCGTGAGCGCAAAAATTCCCAGCGTGCAGAAACCCAGGTGGCTCACTGAACTGTAAGCAATCAGCCGCTTCATATCTTTCTGCATCAGGCAGACGAT
>DATHMF010000079.1 GCA_035487355.1 Terriglobales bacterium
CTACACCGGCACGATTACGTTCACCAGTTCGGATGTCCAGGCAGTCTTACCGGGCAGCTACACCTTCGTAGCTGGGGATAACGGCGTACACACCTTCAACAATGGCGTGACCTTGAAGATAGCGGGCAACCAGACGGTGACGGCAACCGATGGCGGTGGCCATACCGGGTCGGCGACGGTCAATGTGACCTTTGCCTCCGGTGGAGCGACGAAGTTACTGGTAACCGCTCCTGCCAGCAGTGCGGCAGGTGCGGCATTCAGCGTGACAGTGACTGCGCTCGATCAGTTCAACAACACCGTGACCAACTACACCGGCACAGTGCAGTTCACCAGTTCGGATGGCCAGGCGGTCTTGCCGGGCAACTATACCTTTGTTGTTGGAGATAACGGTTCACATACTTTCGCAAGCAGCGTGACCCTGAAGACTTCGGGTAACCAGACGGTGACGGCAACCGACGGCGGTGGCCATACCGGGTCGGCGACGGTAAATGTAACGTTTGCCTCCGGTGGAGCGACGAAATTCCTGGTGACGGCGCCTGCGAGCAGTGCGGCAGGTGCGGCATTCAGCGTTACAGTGACGGCGCTCGATCAGTTCAACAATACCGTGACCAACTACACCGGCACGGTGCAGTTCACCAGTTCGGATGGACAGGCAGTCCTGCCCGGGAACTACACCTTCGTAGCCGGGGACAATGGCGTACACACCTTTAGCAACGGCGTGACCTTGAAGACGGCAGGCAGCCAGACGGTGACGGCGACCGACGGCGGTGGCCATACCGGATCGGCGACGGTCAATGTAACGTTTGCCTCTGGTGGAGCGACGAAGTTACTGGTAACCGCTCCTGCCAGCAGTGCGGCAGGTTCAGCGTTCAGCGTTACGGTGACTGCGCTCGATCAGTTCAACAATACCGTGACCAACTACACCGGCACGGTGCAGTTCACCAGCTCGGATGGACAGGCAGTCCTGCCCGGGAACTACACCTTCGTAGCCGGCGACAATGGCGTACACACCTTCAGCAACGGCGTGACCTTGAAGACAGCAGGCAGCCAGACGGTGACGGCAACCGATGGTGGTGGCCATACCGGATCAGCGACGGTAAATGTAACCTTTGCCTCTGGTGGAGCGACGAAGTTACTGGTAACCGCTCCTGCCAGCAGTGCGGCAGGTGCGGCATTCGACGTGACCGTGACGGCGCTCGATCAGTTCAACAACACCGTGACCAACTACACCGGCACGGTGCAGTTCACCAGTTCGGATGGACAGGCAGTCCTGCCCGGGAACTACACCTTCGTAGCCGGCGACAATGGCGTACACACCTTCACCAACGGCGTGACCTTGAAGACAGCGGGCAGCCAGACGGTGACAGCAACAGATGGCGGCGGCCATACCGGGTCGGCGACGGTCAATGTAACGTTTGCCTCCGGTGGAGCGACGAAGTTACTGGTAACCGCTCCTGCCAGCAGCGCGGCGGGTTCAGCGTTCAGCGTGACGGTGACGGCCCAAGATCAGTACGGCAACACGGTGACCAACTACACGGGCACGATTACGTTCACCAGTTCCGACCTCCAGGCAGTCTTACCGGGCAGCTACACCTTCGTAGCCGGTGACAATGGCGTACACACCTTCAACAACGGCGTGACCTTGAAGACGGCAGGCAGCCAGACGGTGACGGCAACCGATGGCGGTGGCCATACCGGATCAGCGACGATAAATGTGACCTTTGCTTCCGGCGGTGCGACACACTTTGCGGTCACCGCTCCGGCCAATGCGACGGCTGGATCAGCCTTCAGCGTCACCGTGACTGCGCAAGATCAGTTCAACAACACGGTGACCAACTACACCGGCACGGTGCAGTTCACCAGCTCTGACGCGCAGGCAACCCTGCCCGGGAATTACACCTTTGTCCTCGCGGATAACGGCACGCATGTCTTCCCCAATATCATGTTAAAGACAGCGGGCAGTCAGACCGTGGTGGCGACCGACCAGGCGAACGGCAGCATTACCGGCTCGGCGTCGGTGAATGTCTCGGCTGCAACCGGAGCGACAAAGTTGAGTGTGACTGCGCCGGCCAATGCAACTGCTGGCACGGCCTTCAGTGTCACGGTAACCGCACAAGACCAATTCGGGAACACGATCACAAGCTATACCGGCACAGTACACTTCACCAGCAACGATGGCGCAGCGACTCTGCCGGCGAATTACACCTTCGTAGCCGGCGACAATGGCGTGCACACCTTCAACAACGGCGTCACGCTGAACACAGCGGGCAGCAGGACGGTCACGGCCACCGACCCGGTGACCAACGGCGGCATCAGCGGCTCAGCCACGGTGACGGTGAAAAACAGTACTACGACAGCGGTCATCTCTTCCGTCAACCCGTCTCTCTCAGGTCAATCCGTGACCTTTACAGCTACGGTTACACCTGGAACCGCGACCGGTACTGTGACCTTCTTTGATGGGGCCAGCAACATCGGCAGCGGCGCGTTGAGCAGTGGCTCAGCGACCTTCTCCACCTCATCGTTGACCCTGGGCAACCACAACATCACCGCGGTTTATGGCGGCGATGCCAATGATCTTGGCAGCACGTCAACCGTACTGGTCCAGGCAGTAAAGGCCAGCGCCACGGCGGGTGTGACCAGCTCGATTAATCCCTCGATCTACGGCCAGTCTGTCGTCTTCACGGCCACGGTGACAGGACAGCCGCCGGCCAGCAGCACCCCGAGCGGCACGGTGACCTTCAAGGATGGGGCTGCCACTCTGGGAACAGTGCCCATCGGCGGATCGGGCGTTACCGCGCAGGCAACATTCTCAACTTCGACACTCTCGGTGGGCGGACACACCATTACGGTTGTCTATAACGGAGACACCACCTACTTCAGTGTCACCTCTCCTGCGCTGACGCAGACCGTAAACCAGGCATCAACCACAACCACGATTACAAATTCGTCGCTGAACCCCTCCACCTTCGGACAATCGGTGACCTTTACCGCGACCCTTACAGTGGTCGGACCCGGGGCAGGCACGCCGACGGGCACGGTGACCTTCAAGGATGGCGCTACCGTCCTGGGTACAGGCGTAGTGAATGGTTCCCTAGTTGCTACGCTTACGACTTCAGCAGTGGTTGCGGGCAACCGTAACATCACTGCGGTTTATGGTGGGGATTCGAGCTTCGCCACCAGCACCTCACCCAGCTTCATGCAGCAGGTCAATCAGGCCAGCACTTCCACCACCCTCTCGGCCAGTACGGCGTCCTCGGTCTTCGGGCAGCCGGTGACCTTCACGGCCACGGTCATCGCCCTGGCGCCGGGCTCGGGCATTCCCACCAGCACGGTGCAGTTCATGGATGGGGCCAGCCCGTTGGGCGCCCCGGTAGCGTTGAATGGTGCAGGCCAGGCGCAGCTCATTACCTCTTCGCTGTCGCTGGCGGCGCATCCCATCAGCGCGGTCTACGGTGGCGATACCAACTTCATTACCAGCACTTCCAACACAGTGGTGGAGACGGTCAACCAGGCCAGCAGCGCGGCGGCGGTGGCTTCTTCGGTGAATCCATCGGTCTATGGCCAGCCGGTAACCTTTACCGCAACCATTACGCCGGTCGCGCCTTCCACCGGGATTCCCACGGGCACGGTGACCTTCAAGGATGGCGGCATCAGCTTCGCCGGCGGCACAGTCGCGCTGGATAACACCGGCCATGCGTCGCTGACCCCGGCAACTCTGTCGGTAGGCAGCCACGCTATCACCATCGTCTATAACGGGGATCCGAACTACGGCGGCAGCAATGGATCGCTGCCCACGCAGACGGTCAATCCAGCGAATACCACTACGAGCGTTACATCGTCAGTGAACCCGTCCAACTTCGGACAATCGGTGACCTTCACGGCCACCGTTGCCGCGGTACTGCCCGGAACTGGCACGCCGACAGGAACGGTCACGTTCCTGGATGGCGCCAGCAACATCGGCACGGGAACCCTGAACGGCGGCGGTGTGGCAACATTTACAACCTCTACGCTGGCGGTAGGTAACCACACCATCACGGCGAGTTACGCTACCGATGGCAACTTCAACAGCAGCACCGGTTCGTTGAGTGGTAATCCGCAGGTGGTGAGTAGCGGTACGAGCACCACGGCGGTCATCTCTTCCGCCAATCCTTCGGTGTTTGGTCAAACGGTGACCTTCACGGCGATGGTCTCTCCGTCCACGGCAACGGGAACCGTGACCTTCAAGGATGGCGTTACGACCCTCGGTTCCATGTCGTTGACCAGCGGCTCGGCTTCATTTGCCATCTCTGCCTTAGCGGTGGGCAACCATACGATTACCGCAGTGTACGGTGGCGACGGCAGCTTCAGCGGCAGCACGGGATCGCTGACCGGCAACCCGCAGGTGGTCAACAAAGCCAGCACGAGCGCGGCTGTGACCTCTTCGGTGAACCCATCTAATTCGGGCCAGTCGGTGACCTTCACCGCGACGGTAGCACCGGTGCTGCCCGGCGCGGGCGTACCGACCGGCACAGTACAGTTTATGGACGGCGCCTCCGCACTCGGAGGCCCCCAGACCCTCACAAGCGGACAAGCGACGTATACGACTTCGTCGCTGTCCGTGGCCGTCCATGCCATCACCGCAGTGTATAGCGGTGATGGTAGTTTCCTGGGCAGCACATCTCCGGCTCTGAACCAGACGGTTCAGGGAGCCGATATTGCTGTCACTATGATCCACTCGCCTGATCCGGCGCATCTGGGTGGCAAGCTCACCTTTACGGCCTCGGTGGCGAACAACGGGCCCAGCTCGGCGAATGTGACCTTCAACCAGACTTTCGCCGGGTCTTACTACGTGGTCTCTGTGAATACGACGCAGGGATCGTGCAGCGTAGCGACCGGCGCCATCAACTGCAATCTGGGCTTGATGACCAACGGTGGAACGGCCATGGTTACCATAGTCGTGACCCCGATCAATCTGACCAGAGCGATTGTGACTACGGCGACGGTATCGTCCGATGTAGCCGACCCGAACATGGCGAACAACACGGCGAGTTGCAACGCCCCTGTCCGCTTCCTCCCAATCCGTCGCTAATGAACGGGTTGAGCGGACGCAAGTCGGGCACGAAGTTGGAAGTTGTAAGAAGAATTTGGATGCAGCGCGTTTGCTCGAAAGGGCACGGCTTCCAAAGCCGTGCCTACCCCCCAAGAAACTAGTTTGTTATGAAAAAATCTGCGGCAGTCAAATGGAACAAGGACGGCCAGCCACTGCGCTGCATGATCGTGGATGACTCCATCTACGCGCGCAAAAACCTGCGCTTCGTGATCGAAACCTTTGGCGGCCACGTCGAGGGCGAAGCCGCTGATGGGCTGGCGGCGGTCACCGAGTATGACCGCGTCAAGCCCGATATCGTGCTCATGGATATCATCATGCCCAAGATGGGCGGGATTGACGCGGCTGAGATCATCCTGCAGCGGAACCCCCAGGCACGCATCGTGATGGTATCTTCGGTTGGAAACCAGGTGGACATCCTGGCTGCGCTGCGCTGCGGGGCACGGCACTTCGTACACAAACCCGTCAAACCGGAAGCGCTCTACAGCGCCATTCAACAAGTACTGGAAGAAGCCGGGGCCTTGATATCAGTTGCCGCGACCAAAAGTTCAGCTCGCCGGAAAGACGAATCAGCCTGATCATAATTGGCTATAACTAAAGAGCCAGAAGCCGCCAGCAAACGGGCGGCTTTTGGTTTTTGCGTTGAATTCTTTTGATGCATGCCCGCGACGCCTTACTGACATCTTTAACCTCCGGGGAGAAGCATGATTGCAAGCTTCGCACCTGAGCATGAAAACGACATTTCTCTAACCGCTCCTTCACAAAAGCAGGAAAATTCAGGACCTCTCGTTTTGGTTTCGAGTTCCGTTTTAGTCGCAATTTCATCCAGGTTTGGCCGAGAGAAAAATGACGCAGAAACATGCCCAAACAGGCGAGGGGGTGGGGTACTTGCTGCTAGTGCCTGGAACCTTAAAAACAGCGTTGATCGCCGCATATTTATTGGGGAAAAGCGCTTTTGGGTGGGAGACTTGCTGAGGTGGCAGCTTCCTCGGAAAAAGCAAACCCTTTTCGCCGCGGATGAACGCGGATCAACGCAGATTTTTGGAAGAGGGCAGACAGCCCCACCCACTTGCTCGCAGGTGATTTGAAGTCCCCAAATCGCGTCTGACCCGCGTCATTGCTGGCGAAAATCAATCCGGAGCAGGGGACTTGCTGAAAGCAGTTCTCAGTTCTCAGCAAAATCAAACGCCAGAATCCCGCGTCCCTTCGAATTTTCAAAGACCTCAGAGGCCAAAGCCCCGGCGCTCTTGAATGCCGTCGTTAGTCTAAGGGCTCCGCAACGCTTCGCTCGCTTCGCGCTCACCCAGTTCTTTTGCAGTTGTTTTTCACTGGCAACCGGTAGCTGGCAACTGCTTCTCCATGATGGCCTGTAGTTTCCAGGGAAAGCAAGGTTTTGATATCAGATTGGTGCCAGTCGGTGGTCAGAGGCTCGCCATGTTTATCCGTATTGATCCGTTCTGAGGATTGAGGACTGACAACTGAGGACTGCTCTTGGGAGCTTGGAGCTGTCTTAGAACCATCTTCTGACTTCCTGTTTTCAGCTCTTTCATCTCCTCCTGGTATTGGGGGCTGAGGCCCGGGTTCTACCGGCGCGACTTGGTTCAAGTCAGAAAGGCGCTTCTACGGCCCGCTGACAGTAAACGCGACCTCATTGCTGTTCACATAATTAAGAGATGCGTCGGTCACTGCCACATAAATGGTTCCGGTCTGCGCTCCAGTCGGAACGTTGGCGACGATTTGCGTATCACTCCAACTGACAACAGCCGCGGCGACGCCTCCAATGAATACCTGGTTAAGATTCTGCGTGTCGACAAACCCAGAGCCTGTGATCGTGACTTGAGTACCCACTGCGCCAGCCGCAGGACTTATGCTTGTGATATGCGGAGAAGGGATTACGGTAAATGCAGACGACGAAGCTATCAATCCGTTATTCAACACGGAAAACATGTAGCTTATAGGCATCGCTCCGGCCGGCACCGTGACCACAATTTGGCTGTCACTCCAGCTCACTACCGGCATGAACGGGCCACTGTTCATGAATATGCCCGTAAGATTGGGAACCGGTGCCGGGCCAAAGTTCGTCCCAGTGACCGTGACCTGTGTACCGGCCGGGCCACTGGGGGGATTGATGCCCGTGATGGTAGGCTGCCCGGTAACTGTGATGTTCACGGTATTGCTCGCGCCCTGGCTGGTCGTAATCTGTACAGCAACAGAGCCGGGTACCGTGTCGGCCGGAATGAAAGCGTGCACACTGCCGTCACTCCAGAAATAAGGGGCTACGGTCCTGCCATTCAACGTCAAAGTGCTAGAGCCTTGACTGTCCCCAAACCCGCTGCCGTTGACGAAGGTTGCGCTTCCTATAGAGATGGCTGAGGTGCCGCCAGTATTGTCTGTCACTTGACTGATTTGCGGGGCGGGAACAGCAGAAGTAACGGTCAACACCAGGTTTTGCGTGAGGCTAACGTTCCCATTGTTGCCAGCGATAGTGAAGGGATAGTCTCCCGCGAGTGTTGATGAAGAAGTGGTAACCGTTAGCGTCGACGACCCTCCATTGGTGTTGATTGACTGCGGACTGAAGGTTGCGGTCACTCCTGAGGGCAGCCCGCTCACGCTCAACGCCACCGCGCCGCTAAAGCCAGCAAAGAGTGAGACAGTTGGCGTGTAGGCTGTGCTCCCTCCGGCCGGGACCGTCTGGCTCCCAGGTGACGCAAGAATCGCGAAATTGTTGTTGGCGACTCCTGAAAGGGGGAGCACCGCAGGAGCGATTGTGAAATTGTTGGCAACAGTCAATGATCCCACTCGAGTACCTGCGACAGTAGGAGAGAAGGTGACTGTGATGGTGCAGGTGCCACCCACGGGCAGCGGAGAGGAAGAAACGCAATTATCTGTTTCGGAATAGTCTCCTGTAGCAGTAATGCTTGTAGCTCCGACTGTCGGGTTGCTCGTGCCATTAGTTAGTGTTATTTGTCCGGAGGTACTGGTGCCAACAAACACTCCCTGGTCACCGCCAAAATTCAGAGAGCTTGGAGAAGGGGTGAGCATTGGAGGCTCGACCGTAATTGGTACGCTGACGCTAAGCGGGTTCTGGCTTCCTCCACCATAGGCAGCAGTGATCGAGGCTCTACCGGCAGCGACTGCCGTGATCATACCGTTTGCATCCACAGTCGCAACATTCCCGTTCGAAGTCGAATATCTCAAGTTGGAGGACTCAGTGACGTCCATGACGCTAGCATCGGCAAAAGTGGCCGAGATATTGACCGGCATTTGTTGCCCCTGCGATTCCAGGACGACTGACGGCGAACCTGACGTGAGAGCCGTAGGCGGATCCGGCCGCTCGACATGAACACTGATGGGCAACGATTGCACTTCCTGTCCCGCACTGGTGGCTCCGATAGCAGTCAGTGTATAGCTTCTGCTGGACAGACTCGACGGAACTGTAACTGAAAGTTGAGCTGGCGTTGAATGCGCAGGACCGCTGCCGAGAAGCGGGTTTTCAGCAATGACGAATACAGCGGAAACGGTAACACCTGTGAGAGATACTATGTTCACTGTAATTGCCTGGCCGGGGCTCACAACGGCGCCATCGGAAGGGGACGTGATCTGAAGAGTTGGCTGGCTTTGTGCGGCACTCAAGCAAGCTGTCCCAATCAATAGCGTTATGATCCGAATGAAGCCGGGAGCTGTGATAATAGCTTTCGTCGTGAGATTAGTCATGAAATGTTGGCCTCGCCTAAGGATTCATTTGATTGAATACCGAATCACTGATCGGGGTATTCAACAAGTCCAGTACTTTTGGTGCGACAGCACGATCGGTCATGGTGGGCGGATTGAGACCCAAAGCTGTGGCTCCCTTGCCATGCACTCGTCCGGTAAAAACAGAACCAGCACTCGAATCGAGTCCGTTCAACATGCTGGTAATACCGACAATCCCGTCACTAGCCTCGCCGAAAACCCCAGGCCAATTTGCGGCCGTGAAACTTGCCGCTAGCGGGGCACGAGACGTGTAGAAGCCGCACGTTTCGTCAACATTGATATCGCCATTGCATTTGCAGCGTACGAGGTTGGCAACAAAACTGTTGTTGAAGCCCGCGAGATTTCCAGCATCCTCCGTCCCAGCAATGAGCGCGATCTTGAGAGGGTGGCTATTGTCATTCGCCATCGCTAGCAGCAAGTGGCTCGATGGCGCCAAGTCGCCTATCGCGCCGGAAACATGCTCTCCGCCGCTAGCCAAGGAGAATGTAACTTGCTCAAACGAATAGCTTCCGAACCGGGCCATGAGGTCGCGTACACAAGCGTTGCGATCGTCGAGCAGCTTTGTAGCCAATATGGAGCCCAGGTGCGGGGTATCGATTGTAATGACCTTATGAACGGGTCCTTGTCCCAGATTGTCATTAAGCATGAAATTCAGCACCAAAGGCATCGTGCGGGTTATATCTCCTCCCATACTGTGAGCCACGATGTCCGCCTGAATAGCGGCCACGGGGATTCCGGCTGGGTTGTTGTCCTTGAAATCCTTGATCTTGCTCTCAAGACTTTGCATCACAACGGCCGCATTAGCGCCAAAACCTAGGGAATTTCCGCGTGCCGGGACGGGGAAGATGCCGTTGAAGCTGTCGTAGTTGGGAATTGATGAAGAGATGAAAGGTATCCGGTAGTCGTAGGTAACTAGTTCTGTTCGGAAGTTGTGAAACAACCCGATGTCCCCCGGGCCAACAATAGTGAAAGCGTCCCAAGTCCTAGCGTCTCCCCAAAGTCCATGAATGAAGACCAAAAGAGGCCGCACGATGTTAACCGTCGTGGTCAATTTACTCCCATCCGCGGACTGCACCTGTATGAATGCTTTCCGCGTGGCAGTGCCAGCATCCTGCCCCGTTGGTCTCGGGTAATCCTTCGGGGCTTGATATATCGCGAACGCCATTGGGCCTTTGCTCGTGCTCACCGCAGGGCCGACGGCACCCAACTCTCCATATTGGTCAGGAGAAGTACTCGGCTGACCTTGGTCATCCAGCACAGTGAGGGTGATTTGATCTCCAGGATTGGCGGTTGGGATTCGCAGCAGCACCTGGGCTACACCGTCTGCCGCAACACCGAGCACTGGCCGGCCCTTGGTTGCCAGCCGTTCTGTGTTGGCATCAGTCGTCGCACTGATAACCGAAAAGTTCTGCACTAAGTCCGGGACCGGATCGACCATCACCGCTGGGCCGGCCTGCGTAGCGAATGTCACAGATTGCATGATGCCTAAATCGCCACCGTACGCCGCGTACGCCGCAAAATTTGCGGTATAGCTTTGGGTTGCTCCGTTCGGAAGCGGAAAGTAGAAGGTCCCCTTCGGTCCGTTAAAGGAACAGCCTCCACTGAATGGGGTCGCGGGAGGCCGACAGCCCCATCCGCCGGGTGCAAGCACCACTGGGACAAAACTATTGGGGGCCGAGGGGAAGTTGGCGATCGTCACTGTGGCCTCCAGTGTCACCGGCTGACTGCCCACCACCACATTGGGCGAGATGACGAAGCTGCTTACACAAGGCGGCGGAGGATTGGGGTTACCGGTCACATTTGGACACGGGGTGGAGGCCGCTGATTGTGCACTTGCTGGGATCGCTAAGAGCAAGCAAAGTGCACCAACCATCAAAAAAGGATATGTCCTGCCCAACCACCTCACCATTGATGCCGCACCCGTCATTGTTTTCTTCCTCTCTGTGTGTTTTGCTGGTTCGCTACCTTCTGCAGGAGGGTCTGGTCACGAAGACCAGCTAGCCTCAGTTCTCGTAAGCCTAAGATCATGGTTTGTGCTTGCCCAACCTCGATTGCGGGCAGGCCGACATCGGGCTCCAAACCTCGTTGAGAAGGAAACGGTTTCATGCATATTATCCTCGCACAGATTCTTGGGGTAAGGGCATGGCGCCGTTGCATCGCCGTCTCCCGCTCAATCTCTAGCCTCGAACGGGGCAACAATAGACGACAGGAAGCGCAAAGTCCTCAAAGAAACGCTCAATTTTTTTCCACAGGTATTCAATCCCCGAGCAGTTGAGCTCCAAAGAGCGGGCAAATCTGTGAAAGGCGGCCTCTGAATCAAAGGCTGAAAAGAGATGTAAGACTGTCAGCCACTTCGAGTTAGCGGCATGGTCCTATCTTCAAAAATGAGGAGTCTCTATAATTCAGGGGCAATCCCTTAGGGTGCCCACATGGATGAGAAAGTAGATTTAGTCTACGAGTTCGGTGGTTTTCGGCTGCACTTGACCCAACGAACACTGGTTCGCAACGGAGAACTGGTGGCTCTGACGCCCAAGGGGATCGATCTCCTTATATTACTGGTGCAGAGCCGGGGCCAACTATTGGAAAAAGATGAACTCATGAACGCCCTCTGGCCGGGAACCTTTGTGGAAGAGGGCAATCTGAGCCAGAACATCTTTATTCTCAGGAGACTTCTGGGAGACGATCGCAACGGCAACTCCTTTATTCAGACCGTACCGCGGAAAGGATACAGATTTGTAGCATCGGTTGCGGAGGCAGATGCCGCAGCGCTGGGAAACGGTCTCTCGGGAGCGGCGCACTTTGCTCTTCTGTCCGATTATTGGAGCCGGCACAGCCCATTTCGCAGCCTGCAAGTGTTCGAACCGGAAGACGCCTGGCTGTTCTTCGGGCGCGACACCGAGACCAACGATCTGCTCGCTCGTCTCGGCCGCTCATCGGTGCTGGCGATGGTGGGTAACTCGGGCAGCGGCAAGTCATCGCTGGTACGTGCAGGGCTCATCCCGGCGTTGCGGGCGGGGCGTTTTCAGAGCGAAGGTTTGTTGGTCGACCAGTGGCGCATCGCGGTGTTTCGTCCTTCTGGGACTCCCTTCGATTACCTGGCTGAAGTCCTGCCCAGCCAATTGGCGCCGGAGTTGAGTTCGAAGGAGAAGGCAGAGTTCAGCTCGGAGTGGCGAACCAAACTGCCCGCAGGCGGGGACACGCTGCGCCATGCCATCAACACGTTGGCCAGTGCTATGCCAGAGAAGGCGGGATCCGCGCGCATCCTGCTGGTGGTGGACCAGTTCGAGGAGATCTTCACGCTGACCACCAATCAGCAGGCCCGGGACCGCTACATTGATGCTCTCATGGCGGCCAGCCGCCCGGACAATCCCATTCCTGTACACGTGGTACTGGCGCTGCGGGCGGACTTTTACGCGCACTGCCTGGAACATGCGCAGCTGAGCCGTTGCTTGGAAGCCAACCTTTACAACGTGCCCCGCATGACCCACGAGCAACTGCGCGAGACCATCGAAAAGCGTTTGGCGCTGGCTGCGGCGCGCGCCGAACCCGGACTGATTGATTCGATGCTGGAAGACGTTGGTACGGAGCCGGGTAATTTGGCGTTGCTCGAACACGCGCTCGGCCAGTTGTGGGAGAAGTGTGGACGTTACGGCTGTACCGTGACCAACCATGCGTATGCGGAGATCGGGCGTTTGCGGGGTGCGCTGGGCCGGCACGCCGATGAGGTCTATGCGGGCCTCGGGGATGAGAAGCAGAAGCGGCTGGCGCAAAAGATTTTCCTTGAACTGGTGCATCTGGGCGAAGGCGCACAGGACACGCGGCGCAGGGTGTCAAAAGCAGACCTACTTGCTTTAGGTGCTGCGGAGGAGGTGGAGGCGTTGCTGGAGCGTCTGGCCTCCAGGCGACTCATCGCTATTGGGAGAGAAGGACAGGAGACGTTCGTTGAGGTTTCGCATGAAGCCTTGATTCGCGAATGGCCTGCCTTGTGCGAGTGGTTGGCACAAAATCGCGAGGAACTCAGACTGGAGCGGCGGCTGCTGCAGGCGGCCGCAGAATGGCTGGGGCTGGACCATGACCCAGGAGCGCTGCTGCAAGGAGCGCGCCTGGCGCAAGCAGAAGAATGGCTGGCCAAGCACGCGGACGCGCCCACTCTGTTGCGGCAATTCCTGCAAGCCAGCGTTGAGGCGCGAGCGGAAGCTCAGGAGCGTGAACTGGCCCACCAAAGGGAGGCAGCCGTTCTGGCGCGACGCTCGGCAGTGCGCCAGCGCTGGTTCTCCTGCGCGTTGGCTCTCATGCTGCTGGTGGCAGTTGGAACCGCATGGTTCGCGCACCAACAACAGGTGATTGCCGAGTCGCGGGCCCTGGCCGCACAGGCGGGGGAGCTGCTGCTACAGGATCATGGTCAGGCACTCGATCTGGCGATACGTAGTTGGCACATGGCGAAGACGCAAGAGACGCACCTCGCCGTGGCCAAGGCATCTGTGGAATCGTTGGGGATCTTCAAGCATGAAGGTCCCGTTAATGTGGCGATGTTCTCGCCCGATGGCCAGCGGATACTCAGCGCCAGTGACGATCATACGGCGAGGGTGTGGAACGCGGACGATGGTCGTTTGCTATTCACTCTCACCCACGATGATGCGGTCCAGTACGCCGAGTTTTCTGGTGACGGCCAGCGCGTTGTCACCGCCAGCGATGACCATACGGCGAGGGTGTGGAGTGGCACTGACGGTCACCTTCTGGCGACCCTCCAAGGGCATACAGATCGAATTTGGACCGCCCAGTTCTCGCCTGACGGGCAGCGCATTGTCACCGCCAGTGATGACCGTACGGCTAGGGTATGGAACAGCGGCGACGGGCGCCTTCTGACGACCCTACAAGGGCACACAAGCAGTGTTGCAAGCGCAAGATTTTCCCCTGATGGACAGCGCATCGTCACTACAAGTTGGGACCATACGGCGCGGGTGTGGAACACAAATGACGGCCGTTTGCTAACCACCTTCTCAGGCCACCAGGCTGAGGTTATCACTGCGGATTTTTCGCCCGACAGCCAGCGGATTGTTACCACAAGCTTTGATAAGACGGCACGGGTCTGGGGAAGCGCCGATGGCCGGTTGTTGTTTACGCTGCAGCACGATGGTCCGGTTGTGAACGCTATGTTCTTCCCTGACGGACAGCGGATCGTCACTACCAGTCGCGACCATACGGCGCGAGTGTGGGGCAACGCCGACGGCCGGTTACTGTTTACGCTGCAGCACGATGGTCCGGTGGTAAGCGCGGCATTCTCCCCCGACGGACGGCGCATCGTAACGGCGAGCCACGATAAGACGGCGCGGGTTTGGAGCGTCGATGATGGCCGTCTGCTTGCCATTCTCCAGGGCCACACGAATACGGTCTACTCCGCGGCGTTCTCCCCCGACGGGCAGCGCATCGTAACGGCTGGCTTTGACAACACGATGCGGATTTGGAATACCGTGTGTGGCCGCATGGTGGTCTCGCTTCAAGGCCACACAGGATGGGTTTTGAACCTGGCGGTCTCCAAAGACGGCCAACGCATAGTTACTGCGAGCTATGACCAAACGGCGCGGGTGTGGAACAGCGCAAACGGCCATTTACTCACGACTCTCGAAGGCCACGGTGGAGGGGTGATATATGCTGCATTCTCTCCCGATGACCAACGCATCGTTACCGCCAGCGCTGATCATACAGCCCGGGTGTGGAATGCTGCTGACGGCCGTCTTCTGGCCACCCTCCAAGGCCATAGCGATGACATTTGGAGAGCGCAGTTTTCTCCCGACGGTCAGCGCATCGTTACTGCCAGCAAGGATCACACCGCGCGGGTGTGGAACAGTGCCGACGGCCGCTTGCTGGCGATCCTCCAAGGCCACACGGATGAAGTTTGGAGAGCACAGTTTTCTTCTGACGGGCAGCGCATCGTCACCGCCAGTAAGGACCATACGGCGAGGATATGGAATAGCAGCGACGGCCGCTTGCTGTTTACACTGCAAGGGCATACTGGCGAGGTCTGGCAGGCAACATTCTCTCGTGATGGCGAGCGCGTCGTCACGGCCAGCAGGGACCATACGGCGAGGGTGTGGAACAGCAGCGACGGCCGCTTGTTGTTTACGTTGCAAGGGCACACCGGTGACGTTTGGGATGCAGAGTTCTCTCCCGATGGACAACGCATTGTAACGGCCAGCCTGGACCGTACCGCGCGTATCTGGAACAGTTCTGACGGCCATTTGATGGCTACGCTGCAAGGCCACACTGATGCGGTTTGGTGGGCGATGTTTTCCCCTGACGGCCAGCGAATCGTCACTGCTGGCAAGGATCGTACGGCACGGGTGTGGAATAGTGTGAACAGCCGCTTGCTGGCGATCCTCCAAGGCCACGCAGGAGAGATTACCGCGGTCGCGTTCTCGCCCGACGGGCAGCGCATCGTCACCGCCAGCTTGGACCAAACTGCGCGGGTGTGGCAAGTGCTCACGCTTGACGACGTCAACCGAATATTGGCCAAGTGAGGGCGCGTCCCCCCGCCAGAAACTCTGAATACGGTCACCCTGGAAGCACAAACTCGGCCGCTCGTACAGGTGTGTTGGTCGAACGCTTAAAAGCCCTTACTGCCACTGCAGCTCTAGCTCGCGGCTGGCGCGGATCAGCAAAATATCTTCTCCTTTCGGAGAAAAGCCGCCCAGGATTTGCTTGGTTTGGTGATAGCCCCGGCTGGTCACGCGCACCCGAATGGTATGACTGCCGGCGGTAACAGGAATGGTGTTTTCATAGCGGGCCGAGATCACGCTTTTTCCGCCGAATCTTTTACGCACGATCCCGCCGCCGCTGAGGGTTGCGGTGTCAACCTCTTTGCCGTCAATCCAGATGACCAATTCGCCGCTGTGGAAGCTGTGCACGCATTTCACCACGAGGCTGGCCATGTCTCCGGTTGGAACAATTGATGGAGTGGAGTAGGGAACAGGTGTATGCGACGGAACTGGGGTATGCGTGGGATGTAAAGGTATAGGAGTAGGAGTTGGGGGAATTGGTTCCTTGGGAGAACCTGAGTTGATCCAAAACCATACTCCCGCTAACGCACCCAGCAGGACTACGCTGATGGTTACAAGCCGAATCCCATGTGGCATCCGCCGCAAGGGATTGAATTCTACCGGCTCCGGAAGATGGACCTCGGTTGCCGGAGCTTGCGCGGCAAAATTTGAACTGGGTGCAATGACTGTTCCTGATCTGTTACCGGCAGCGGAAGAGGACAACGGTCCTTGCGTGATCCCCGACTGCTCCTTGGTGATTTTCGCCAACGTCGCCTCGCCCCAGGCGGTAGTTGTGGGGGCAGAGTAGCGCGAGCGTGGGCCCTGGCCCGAGAGCAGGTCGTCGAGGTCGCAGGCAAATTCGCGTCCGCTCTGGTAGCGGTTTTGCGGAAATTTTGCCAGCGCGCGGCCGATCACGTAATCGAAATCGGGTGAGAGAGTCGAGTTGTGCTGCGTCACCGGGGCGGGTTCGTTGTTCACGACTTTGAACATGACCTCGCTGAGGGTCCCGCCGATGAACGGCTTCACGCCGCCCAACATGATGTAAAGGATGATTCCCAGGGAAAACAGATCTGAGCGGCCATCCACGGGATGCCCCGAGAGCTGCTCCGGCGCCATGAACGTCGGTGTTCCCAGCACCTGGCCGGCGACGGTGAAATCGGCGACTGCCAGTTTGGCCACGCCGAAGTCGGTAATCTTGGCCCGCCAATCGTTGGTCACGATGATGTTGGCCGGCTTGATGTCGCGATGAATAATGCCTTGCGAGTGCGCATAGTGCAGCGCTTCAGCAACCTGCTTCACCAGGTCCAGCGTAATGGCGATCGGAGGCCGCTGCTCGTGGGCAATACTTTCCAGGGTAGTGCCGGCGATGTACTCCATGACAATGAAAGGGGTCTGAGTGACCGGGTCTTCGCCTACGTCATAAATGGTTACGATTCCTGGATGCGCCAGCTTACCGGCTGCCTGGGCCTCGCGATAGAACCGCCGCCGGTATTCCACTTCTTCAGACGCGGAGGCCCCGCTGATGCTGATGATCTTGAGCGCCACCATGCGATCAATGCGCGGGTCACGCGCCTGATACACCGTTCCCATGGCGCCGCGACCCAGCTCGGCGAGGATTTCATAACGTCCCAGTTGTTCCATAGGCAGCCGCACCCTTAAATGGGGATGATTTGGGGGATTTTTCCTGCTGGGCGATGCTAGCACAGCCCGAGCAGTTTATGGAGTGTGGAATCGAAGCGGTAGAGGTCAGTTTGTAAGGCCAACTGGGGATTACTCTCTGATCGCCGACAATCCGGAGTCGGCTCGTCAATGACCACAGGCCGTTTCTGGCCAACTTGCGGTTTGCCTCCCACTCCGGGAAGAATGATGCCGGCACCCCATGGCGGTATCAAATAAGCGTACGCTGGAGAATATGAAGCGCGTGGTCATCCTGGGTCGTGGAGCGTCTGGCAAATCGACTCTCGCGAGGCGCCTGGGCGAGATCACCCGGCTCCCGGTCATCGAGCTTGATAAGGTCTTTTGGCAGCAAGGTCTTATTGCAACTCCTCGCGATCGGTGGGCGGTCGTGCAAGAGAAGCTCGTTGCGGAAGATGGTTGGATCATGGATGGTGACCTTGGTCCCTACGACATTATCGAGGTTCGGCTTCGAGCGGCGGACACGATCATTGTTTTGGACTTCTCGCTCCTGCGCTGCGCTTGGCGTGCATTCCGGCGATCGCGCGAACGTGCAGACTTCTGGTGTTGGCTCATAGCGTATCGCCGTCGAAGCCGTCCGGTTCTCATGCAAGCGATCGCTAAGCACGCCCCCACCGCGGAGCTCCGCGTATTGCGTGACCCTACAGCACTCAGACGGTTTGTCGCGGACGTAACCCGCAAATCGCGATCCTTATAGCCATTACTTATCGGATACGGCTGGCTGTGGCCATCAGGGAGGTCACAAAAAGGGATTTATTGTGGACCTAGAATAACAACTCGGCCGCACTACCGGCATGTGTGGCGCGACCTACGGCTGCTGTACCATCGAAAGCGCTGCATTGACATGAACAACGTATATAGCAAACCACCAGCTTCACCGCACACGTCGAATGTGACCTTTGGTTTCAAATCCAAGTTACTTTAGTTTATGTAATTATTTTGTAATCGCGCTTGCGCGTTTCTGGAGTTGCGCGTAAGATGGTCTTGTTCCTTAAAGCCGCACAGTTCCTTTGCTGTGCCAGTCACGCAACAGAAGAGTTTTGGAAGCAGCCTGCTGGCACACCACGCCGCACGGCTTCATGACACTCGAACTTTCAGACCAGGTTGATGATGAGGCAGTATTGCAATTTAGGCACCGATCCTCGTTGCTGCCATCAAACCTATAGGGCAAGTTAAGTTAAAAGATTTTTCGCCGTGCGTAAATTCCGCCCGGCGAAACCATAGAACGAAGAGAATAAACACACAATGGATACAAGCGATTTCCCATCCGATTCCCCGGAAACTTTTGGGGAAGATTCATCATTTCCCGCGCCCAAGGCTTCTGCACCGGCTCCTTCCTCCGAAGCAGGTCAATCCGAAGCAGGTCAAGCGGAGACAACCACTCCGCCCGTGCCCGGCACGCGCCCCAACGGAGGCCGCAACTTCCGCAACCGCCGCTTCCGTGGACGCAAACAGAACCGGCAGGGTGGCGGCGGTGGTGGCGGCGGTCAACAAAACCGCGGCAACGGACAGGGGAACGGCAATCGCGGAGTATTTACCGGCCCCATGGACCACAGCTATCGTCAACAGAACGGCGAGAATGGCGGGCAGCAAGGCCAGGGCAACAATCGAGGCGGCTTCGGAAGGCGTAATCGCTTCCGCCAGCCGTTCAAAAATCGCAAACCGGCCGGCCGCGGGATGGCGATTGCGCAGCAGAATGAAATCCGGCCTGTGGACCCGTCAGCTCTGAATGAAGACGCCGCCACGCGCATCTTCGCTTTCGTGGAAGACCTCTTTTTCATGACTAAGATCATGGATACGGCCCGCAGGTTGAATGTGAAAGTTGAATTCGTAAAGACACTCGACGAACTGATGGAAAAAGTAGGTTCCCAAGCCGAAGAAAAACCGTCTCTGGTCATTTTCGATCTCAACAATGTCAACGCCAAGCCGCTGACCACCATTCCAAAGATAAAGTCCAAACTGAAAAAAGGGACTTCCATCCTTGGCTTTGTCTCGCACGTGCAGGGCGATCTGAAGATGAAGGCCCAGGAAGCCGGCTGCGACAGCGTAATGCCACGCTCAGCTTTTTCGCAAAATCTGCCTGCGTTGCTCCGCCGCCACGGCGCGCCGGAAGAACTTGACCAGCAGGAGTAATAAGAGCTTTAATTTCTCTTCTCCTTAATTCATATGGTCTCTGATCCTCGACAGCTCAGGAATTGGTTTTTGTACGCTGCCTGCGGGCTCGTACTGGTAGTGGTTGGATATTATTCCTACGCGCGTTACCGCTTTCACTCAGCAGGCCACAATCTGCCGCCCAAGCTAGCCCCAGAGATCCAGAAAAGCTCGGAAGGATACACCTACTCCAAGTCGGACCACGGCCGGACCTTGTTTACGATTCACGCGGCAAAAGCCCTGGAATACAAGGTGGGCGGACGCGCCAGATTGCAGGACGTAACCATCATTGTGTACGGCAAGGAATCCAACCGGTTCGACCAGATCTACGGAGCCGATTTTGACTACGATCCTGCCTCCGGTGACGTGGTTGCGCAGGGCGATGTGCAGATAGATTTGGAAAACAACATCCAAGGTCCCTCGCGCCCCGACCAGGCCCCGCCAGAAATTTTAAAGAACTTGGTGCACATTAAAACTCATGGTCTGAGCTTCAGTCAGAAAACCGGATACGCGGTCACTGAGGGTCTAGTTGAATTTCGCCTGCCCCAGGCCAACGGAACCGCTGTGGGCGCAATCCTTGATTCCAAGAGCAATATCATAACTTTGCAGTCCCAGGTGAATGTCAACACGATAGGCGAGAATCCGGCCAACATTAAGGCACAACGCGCAGTTCTGACCAAGCAGCCACGTCAGGCCGTGCTGTTGAACGCCCATATCGCAGAAAAGCAGAATACTTTTGATACTGACAAGCTGACAGTCTTCCTGCGCGAGGACAACACCGTCGAGCACATGCTGGCGGAAGCAGGTGTGCACGCCACCACCACCAAATCTGCCGGAGAAAAATATGACGTCCACGCCGGGCAGGGGACCTTCATGGTCGGAGAGCACAACATTCTGCAAACTGCGGTGCTGCATGGGAATGTAGTTCTCGATTCTTCCGGCGGACAAGTGATTCATGGTACAGCGGGTACGGCAGTGATTGACTTTACTCCCGACCGCCATCCCAGCAAGATCCATGCTACTGAAGATGTCCACTTTCGCCAGATCCAGGCCGCCAAGCCGGGTAAAAGCGCTCAGCAGCTTGAATTAATCACCGATGCGGTGGATATTTTCAGCGGAGCCAATGGTGTTTTTCAGAGTGCGGTTACCAGCGGCGCGGCCCGCATTGAAATTCAGCAGGCGGCAGCGCCAAAAACCGTAGTCACCGCCGGCGTGTTCAATGGAACCTTTGATTCTGAAGGCCGCATTAAGACCCTGCATGGCGAGCCCGATGCAAAAATCGTTTCGCCGAACCCCACGCCCAACCTGCCCGACAGGGTCAGCACCAGCCAATCTTTAGATGTGCTCTTTAATGCCAAATCGAACGAAAACGGCATCGAAAATATTGTGCAGCAAGGTAACGTGCATTATATGGATGAAGAGCGCCAGGCATTTTCCGATCATGCCCGCTATACGCCCGCCGACCAGATGCTGAACCTCACCGGCTCTCCTCGCGTGATCGATAACGGCAAAGATGGTGCGAAAATGCAGACCACGGCAGTCACCATGCGCCTGAACCGCGGCACGGGCGACGCCTTTGCCGAGGGCGATGTGAAGACCACGTATAACAACCTGAAGCAGCAGCCTTCAGGCGCGATGCTCTCTTCCGCCGATCCCATTCACGTTACGGCCAAACACATGGCCGCAGCCAAAGCCAGCGGGATTGCCCACTATACCGGCGACGTCCGCCTCTGGCAGGGCCCAAATGTGGTGGAAGCTCCGGCAATTGATTTCCAGCGAGAACACCGCTCCATGGCTGCGCTGGGAAGCCCGTCTGCGCCGGTGAAATCCGTCTTTATCCAGAACGATTCGCACGGCAAGCAGTCTCCGGTCCACGTGACCTCGAATCACTTGAACTATGCGGACGACCAGCGCAAAGCCCGCTATGAAGGCGAGGTGTTCCTGTTATCCAATGATGGCACCATGAAGTCCGACCATTTGGATATTTATCTGACGCCGGGCGAAAGCGCAAAAGGCGCACCATCCCCTGGGGCCCAATCCCAAGGCGCCAGTCAGATTGATCACGCCATCGCCGAGGGCAACGTGTTCGTGCAGCAGCCGGCCCGCACAGCCCAGGGAGAAAAGCTGGTCTACACCACCGCTGACAGCAAATACGTGCTCACCGGAACTTCTTCCACGCAGCCGAGTTTATACGATGCTGAGCGGGGCACGGTCCATGGCGATTCGGTAACTTTTTACAGCCAGGATGACCGGGTCCTGGTGGAAAGCTCAAGTTCTGTTCGGGCAGTGACCCAAACCCGGGTAAAATAGCGGTTTACATATAAAAGTCTTTCATGACAGCGAAAACCAGCACTTTGTGGACTGAGCAACTGGGCAAATCCTACGGCGGCCGCAGGGTGGTCAACGGCGTCAGTTTGAAGATCAACCAGGGAGAAGTTGTAGGGCTGCTGGGTCCCAACGGCGCCGGGAAAACCACAACTTTTTATATGATTGTGGGCCTCACGTCTCCTGACTCAGGCCGCATTCTCTTAAATCGCGCCGATATTACAGATGTCCCCATGTATTTGCGCGCCCGCGTGCACCGCATCAGTTATCTGCCGCAGGAGCCCTCAGTTTTTCGCAAGCTGACCGTCGAAGAAAACATCATGGCGGTGTTGGAAGCGCAGTCGCTCTCCTGGCATGAGCGCCGCGAGCGCATGGAAAAGCTGATTGACCAGCTCGGGCTGGGTGTCATCCGCCGAAACCGCGGCTATGCGCTCTCCGGAGGCGAACGCCGCCGCGTAGAAATCGCCCGCGCCCTGTGCATCCGGCCGGCTTTTATTCTACTCGACGAACCTTTTTCCGGCATTGATCCCATCGCCGTACTCGATTTGCAGAAAATCATCTTCGATCTCAAGGCCTCTGGCATCGGTGTGCTGGTTACCGACCACAACGTGCGCGAAACCCTCTCCGTCACCGACCGGGCTTATATCATTAATGAAGGCAGAATCTTCCGCACCGGCACGCCGGAGCAGCTCGGCAACGATCCTGAAGTGAAACGCGTCTATTTGGGCGAGAGCTTCTCTTTGGTGTAGGTGATTCCTGCAGCTTCCAGCTACTCCAAGGCATCAAATTGTGTATTAAAGGCCGATGAGCGCCGCTCTTAGATTGAATGTCAAGTTACTCAAGTTACTGAAGATTAAAATGTGTAAAGCTCCCCAATTAAGTGCAATTTATCTTCCAAACTGCGCGATAATAGGAGTAATTTAAAGCCTGCAAACATTCTTCTCATGGTTTTATTGCAACCCAGATTAAACGTCCGGTTGAGCCAAAAACAGGTTCTGACGCCCGGCCTTGTACAGATGGTCAGCGTGTTGGCCCTGAACAAGCTAGAACTGCGTGACATGATCACGGCCGAGATGGTCGAGAACCCGGTACTGGAGGAGCTGGAAGCTACCGTGCCCCTGCTGGATGAAGTCTCCCAGCGGGAAGAAGACCGCGACCGGCTTTCCTCACCCGCGGCAACCGAGGAACCCCGAACCGAACCGAAGGAGGAGGCCAAAGACCCCTTCGACGAAGTTGATTTTGGGCAGTACTTCCAGGAATATCTTGACCCCGGATACCGCAGCCGGCAGGAGTGGGAAGACGTCGAGAAACCTTCTTTTGAGAATTTCCTCTCCCGGCCTGCTACCTTAACCGATCATCTGACGTGGCAGCTTTCATCCATGCGCCTGAAAGAAGAGGTGGCTGAGGCCGCCGAACTGGTGATTGGCAACCTGAACGAAGAAGGTTATCTCACAGCCACCGAAGATGAACTGATGGGCGTGGTTGCTCCTGAGGCCATTGGCCGGGATATTCCCGAGGAACCAGCCTCCGTAGTGACCAGCAGTGAGCTGGAAGGAATTTGGGGAGAAGAAGGACCTATCGCGGAGCCAGACATCACGGCCACTTCCTCCCAGAATCCAGCCCAATCTGAAGCCACAGCTCCCGCCGCCAGTCATCCCCAGGAAAATCCCAAAGCTGAGACCGGATCCAGGCCCGCATCGGCCGCCACAAATAATCTTGTGCAGATGCCCATGCCCAAACCCAGCTTTACGGTTGAGCAGTTGCGGGAGGCCATTCAGATTGTGCAGCAAATGGACCCCGTGGGTGTGGCTGCGCGCGACATGCGGGAATGCTTGCTGGCACAGATTCATAACTACCAGCACATCGAAGAGGACCTGAATGGCGAGGAAGGCGAGAACCGCCAACTGCTGGCCGATTGCGAGGCCATTATCGCCAATCATCTGAAGGCCCTGCAAAAGAAGGAATTCAAGGAAATTACCAAGGCCATGGGCCGTCCGCTGGAAGCAGTCATGCAGGCCCTGGACTACATCAAGCGTCTCGATCCGCGCCCCGGCCTGCGCTATAACATCGTCCAGGCCAGGCTCATCGAACCTGATGTTGCTATCTTTAAGCAAGGCGACGAATACATGGTCTTGATGAACGACGAAGACCTTCCGCAGCTTCGCCTCAATCCCGCCTATAAAAAACTTCTGCACCGCGAAGCCGCGGAAAAAGATGTGCGCGTCTATGTGAAAGAGCGCTATAAGTCGGCGATTCAGCTTATTAAAAACATCGAGCAGCGGAAGCAGACGATTTTAAAGGTTTGTTATGCCATCATCCGGCGGCAGCATGAGTTCCTCGATTTTGGCATGGACCATCTCAAGCCCATGATGATCAAAGATGTTGCCGAAGAGATCGGCGTGCATCCTTCCACCGTGAGCCGCGCCGTGGCCAGCAAATATGCCCACACCCCCCAGGGCGTCTTCGAGTTGCGTTATTTCTTCAGTGAGAGCGTCAACGGGCCCGAGGGCGAAGGCATGTCGCTGCTCATCCTCAAGCGCAAGGTCAAAAAGCTGATCGAGGAGGAGGACCCAAGTCGGCCATTGACGGACGAACAAATCACCCGCATACTGCAATCACAGGGGATCCAGGTCACACGCCGGACGGTGGCCAAGTACCGTGAGGACATGAGGATTCCCAGCACGCATCAACGGCGGGTCAAAGACTGATTGCATCACGGGAGGTGACTGGAAAACAAAAAAACTTGCCTCAGCGCATCGAAGCTGTACCGGTTTCAAAAAACAACCCAAAACGAATAGACCCTATAAGGAGGGAGTTCGATGAACGTTGAGTACACCGGCAGACAGTATGAAATTACTCCCATCATCCGCAAGCAGATCGAACACGGCCTCTCCAAGATTCGCAAACTCCTGGGCGACAATTTTGATACGCACGTGATCCTGGCAGTCGAAAAACACCGTCATAAAGCTGAGATCACCATTACTATACGCAATCATCCTATCGTGGGGGCAGCGGAGGCCCTGGAAATGGTCTCCGCCGTGACCCAAGCCCTGGACCATATTGACCGTCAGGCCGTGAAGTATAAGAGCCGCTGGCGTACACGCAAGCGCGCCGCCAGGAAAAAATGGAGCGCCGTCAGCGGACGCAGTCTGCAGACCCCGCAGCGTGTCGTCGCCGTGGGCAACGATGAAAAAACCGCCGTTCAGGTGGTGGTGCATGCCTTTCCCGCCACTGTGAAGATGGCTGAGGCCCACGTGGTGAAGTCCTATGATTCGGTTTCACACACTCCTATGTCCCTGGAAGAGGCCATCAAAGAGTGCGAGTTTCGCGACCGCGAGGTCTTTGTCTTCCGGGACAATGAAGGCAAGGTCAAAGTGCTGCACCGCACCAAGAACGGCAAGATGGAGCTGATCGAAGCGCCCTAGACGCGCCCCATATCAAGAAAAAGGGCACAGGCAAAGTGCCCTTTTTTATTCTCCAGCCAAATTTCAATTGAAATCCAACAAGCACTCACCTTCAATGCCGTCTTGCGATTACAATCTTAAAGGTGTCGAAGGCCTTCCCAGAATGAAGAAGTTTTGGCAAACTCTTTCCAGTTACGTTTGGTGGACCCATGCGCGCGGCAGCGTGCATTACGACGTAATGGTGACGATTATCCTGCTCTTTATCTTTATTGCGCCTTTCAAGATTGATTTTAATGACAAACCGGCAGAGCGCATTCCACATCCAACCGGTATAGTTGCTTATCCCGACGGGGAGCGTGGCTTGGTTTTTGAAGTTGCAGCGTCGGCCGTCCCCAGCAGAGAGCCGGATGCAATCAAGGCAGATTTATTGCGTGCCATTCAGCCCTATGCCGGCAACGCGGAACTGGTCCGCTATGAAGCCGTTAAAAATGGCGGCAAGGTTTCACTCTACCGGGTTTGGATTCACAGACGGTGACGAACCGAATGAAATGCACAGTTTGTTTTTTTGCTGTGCTGGCTGTGGCAGCGTATGCCCCGGCGCAGCAATCCAACCATCACTCTGAGAAGCCCCAGGCGAGCGCCACGCAAAAATCCAACTCCGGCGCTTCATCGCCGGAAGCCAAGGAGCCAGGACTGGCATCCGTACTTTCGCAGATGGATGCCGCCTCAACCAGGTTTCATTCGGCTGAAGCTGATTTAACCTCAATTCAATATCAGAAAGTTGTGAATGACACGGACACTCAGAAGGGCAGGGTTTACTTCCGCCGCACCAGTAAAGAGCTGCAAATGGCGATTGATATTACCGACCCTGATTTGAAATACGTTCTGCTTACCGACAGCAAGGTGCGCCTCTATCAGCCCAAAATTGATCAGGTTACCGAATATAGCCTGGGCAAAAACCGCTCTGACATTGAGGGGATGTTTGCTCTGGGCTTCGGCGGGCGGGGGGACGATCTGCTGAAATCTTTTGATGTGGAGCTTGCGGGCAGCGAGACGATTGACGGAGTAAAGACCAGCAAGTTGCAACTCACTCCCAAGACCGACCGTGTGAAAAACATGTTTTCCCGCATTGAATTGTGGATTGATCCTACGCGTGGCATCTCGCTCCGGCAGCAGTTCTGGGAGCCCAGCGGCGACTACCGCCTGGCCAACTACAGCAATATCAAGATGAATCATGGGATTCCTGATAGTATTTTTAGGCTGAAGACCACCAACCGGACCAAAACAGTCACGCCGTAAAAAACCGAGTTCTGTTCAGGTAAACTAAGCCCCGCAAGTGCCCTCAATCGCATCAATCTGCCGGGTTTGGATTCACAGGCGGTAACGAACCGAATGAAATGCTCATTTTGCTTCTTCGCAGTACTGGCCATGGCGGTGTGTGCTTTTCCGGCGCAACAGTCGGGCGTTCACAATGAGAAGCCCCAGTCCGTGGCCGCACAGAAATCCGGCCCTGGCGCTGCTCGCAAATCCAGCTCCGGCAAAAAGCACAAATCCAGATCCGCTGCGGCCCAGAAACCCGTCGCATGCCCAACAATCTCAGAAACTCCCGAGGGGCCAGAGCTGAAATCGCTGTTTTCGCAAATGGATGCTGCAGCAGGCGCTTTTCACCGGGCGGAAGCGGATTTGACGCAAGAGGACTATCAGAAAGTTGTGGCGGACCTCACCATAGAGACAGGCAAAATTTACTTTCGCCGGACGAAAAAGGGCTTGCAAGTGGCGATGGATTTTCTGAGCAGTCCGGACTCGAAATATGTGCTGCTCGCCGACGATAAGATCAGTTTCTATCAGCCGAAAATTGACCAGGTCACCGAACATCCGTTGGGTAAAAACAGCTCTGAGACGGAGAGCATGTTTGCCCTGGGCTTCGGCGGAAGCAGCCATGATCTGCTGAAGTCGTTTGACGTCAAGGTCGCGGGCTCTGCCGTGATGGATGGCGTCAAAACCAGCAAACTGGAACTCACGCCCAAAACCGAGGGCCTCAAAAAATATTTTTCCCTCATCGAGTTGTGGGTTGATCCAGCACGTGACATCTCGCTTCGGCAGAAGTTCTGGCAGCCCAGCGGCGACTACCACCTGGCTTGTTACAGCAATATCAAAATGAATAAGAGGATTTCTGGCCGTGTTTTTAAACTGAAGACCACGAGACGAACCAAAACCGTCACGCCATAAAAACAGTCCGTGGTGCAAGAAAGTTCTAAAAACTACCCGAAAACTAAGCTCCGAAAGTGTCCTTAGTCGCATCTATAATAGGGTGCATTGACGGAGTAGACCATGGGTAAAGTCCTTTTCATTCCGACCATCCCTGATCCCAGCCGCCGTAAGTCTTCCCGGGCGGGCGACCCACGTTACCTTGAAGGACAACGCCTACTGGTTGAAGCCATGAAATATCTGGCCCAGAGCGATCCCGCGAAAAACAAACAGGCCATCGAGCTACTTTCCCAGCACTTTCGCACCCAGTTCCGCATGTCCGATTCACCTCTGAGTTAGAGCCGGGCTAGCTATGGGAGCTGGCGGCGCAGTTTGGAGTCAGTTGGGGATACAGCAAGAAGATACGAGGCCAGCAGTTGCGGACCCAGCAGAAGGAGCGCCCCGTGCAGTCGCAGCACGGTCCGTTGAGCCGGGTCAGTCCGCTGTGCGTCAGCAAGCAGATTTGACGCTGGCCGAGCTAGGCAATTCCAGAAATTGTTTATCGCCGTCGCATTAGGGGCTGAAGCCATTTGTTCTGCACCTTAGCGCGGGCCTGAAGAAAGGCCCGCGCTTCCACTCTGACATGGTCCGGTCCATCCGCCGCTAACTACCTGCAGTCGGGAATTGTTGCCTTTCGTCGCTGAAGGAATGACTGCATTCCTCCTTCTACAGCAGACTCCATGTCAGGAGGATTATCCAATGCACATCAGAAATAGTTCAGTTTTCATACTCAGCTTTGCCATGATGGTAATTTCCAGTCAGCCGGGCCAGCTTTTGCTTGCGCAATCTTTGCCCGCGCAAACCTGGAGCCTGCCGCAGGTTACAGCGGTGAAGGACAACGGCCCTCGCACGTACCGGTTCACGGTGGATTACAACACGGCCAACACCAAAGGCGAGATTGTTCACCGCCAGCGTCTAACGGGGGAATACACCCGTGGGCTGACGCAGGGAGACGTCATGTGGAAGAACGTTGCCCAAGCCGAAGCCGACGGCGCCACAGCTCCGTTCGGAGCGGCGCAGAAGCGCGATTTCATGGAAGGATTCCGCTATCACAATGATCTTGGGGCCACCTTGAAACCCGATTTCTTCAAAGGGTTTCCGCCTACAGCGGTTTTTGAGCGAAATCTGGTCTGGGACACGGGCATGATTGAGCATTTTGGCCAAGACTTTTTCGAGCACCTGAAGCTCAACGAGCCCTACCATAACATCTCCAACGGGGACGCAAACATGCCGGACGTGGGCACCTTTCATAACCGCGACGTCGTGCTAGAGTGGATTGGGCGTTCGCAAAGAAATGGCCAGGAGTGTGCCGTGATTCAGTACCAGGCGTTCTTCAATTCACTGGAGATCGTCAATGGCGGGATGAGTCTGAAAGGGCGCAGCGACTACTGGGGGTTGATTTGGGTGTCGTTGGCAACCAAGCAAATTGAATATGGCACTCTCTATGAGAATGTGACTGGCGAACTGAAACTCGCAGGTCAGGATACAACCCAGCCCCTGAGTGTTTTCCGGGCGGGCAGCCTGGAACCGATGAACACGAAATAAGGACTTTGAAACTGTGCAAAGGCAATGAACATGGCCCTGACTTCAACCAAGCGCAGATGGGTGTTTTCTTTGCTGTGGGTCAATCTTGCGGTTGCACTGGTGGTCCTGATCCAGGTTGTGAGCAATCAGATTTCCGGCGTCAGGGAACTGCTGCATATAGTGGCCTACGCGCTGGTCTATGCAAACCTGACGGGAATTCTTGGCATGTGGGCAATGGGCGGACTCGCCGAGAGAATGGCGCTCCGCCAATCCCGCCTGGTTCCTGCCGTGGCCGTGGGCATTATCGTATTTAGCGCTTTGGGCTGTTTGATGGCACAGACACTGTTGATGGGGTTAGGCTTCGTGGTTCCACAACACTTCTGGCTGGAATACTTTCACACATTACGTGTCGCCATGCCCCTGGCGGTGGTGTTCGGCCTGGGGGCTGTAGTCCATGGATCATTGCGGGAGCGCGTGCAGGTTATGGAGGAGAAGCTTCACGAAAAAGAAGTAGCAGAAGAGCGAACACAGAAGCTGGCCCTGGAAGCACGGCTGCGGTCGCTGGAATCCCGCATTCATCCGCACTTTTTGTTCAACACCCTGAACTCCATCAGCTCACTCATCACAGTGAATCCTGACCGTGCGGAGCAGATCGTGGGCCGGTTGGCAGCATTGCTGCGGGCTTCCCTGGACACCAGCCATCAACCGCTGATTCCATTACGGGAAGAGTTGGCGATAGTGGAAAGCTATGTTGACATTGAGAGAACACGCTTCGGAGACAAACTGCGTGGCTCGGTGAACGTGCCCTCAGAGCTGCAAGACGCCAAGGTGCCGCCCATGTCGGTGCAGTCGCTGGTCGAGAATGCCGTAAAGCACGGGATCACTCCGCAAAGCGGCGGCGGAGAATTTCTGGTCACAGCATCGGCGGAGAATGGCAGCCTGCGAATCGAGGTCCGTGATAACGGACCAGGCTTCGACCTGGCAGCCATTCGCGCCAGCCATGGACTCGACAGCCTGGTGGAGCGTCTGGATACGTTGTTTGGCGCAAAGGCGCGTCTGAATGTTTTCCGGCGAGACGGCGATTGTGTAGTTGAGATGGTTTTGCCCCGTCTATGAAACTGCGTGCATACCTGGTGGATGATGAACCGCTGGCGCTGGAGCGCCTGCGCAGATTGCTGGAGCGCACGGAACGCGTGGAGGTGACCGGCAGCACAACCGAACCCGAGGAAGCAGTTGCAGCGTTGACAGCGAATCCACCCGACGTGTGCTTTTTAGACATTCAAATGCCACGACTGAATGGTTTTGAGGTTTTGGCGCGGTTACCCAGCCAACCAATCGTGATTTTCACCACTGCCTACGATCAGTACGCGCTGCAAGCCTTTCGGGTAAACTCCGTTGACTATCTGCTGAAGCCGGTAGGGCCGGAGTCTCTGGACAGGGCCCTCAAAAAAGTCGAGCGATTGCGCGGCTCGAGCCAGCCTCAGCAGCCAGATTTACAGGCGCTCCTCAAAAACCTTGTGGATTCCTTGCACGAGACCAAACCAGAGTATCCGGACCGCATTGCTTCGCGGCTGGGGGACCGCCTCTGGTTCATTGATCTTGCGCTGGTGACGCACTTCTATGCTGAGGACAAGCTGACGTATGCAGTGTCGGAGGGCAAAGCATACTGCGTGGACTATGCGATTACGGAGTTGGAGAGAAAGCTGGACTCGAAAAAATTCTTCCGCATCCACCGCAGCACCGTAGTGAACATAGACTGGATCAAAGAAGTTGCACCGCTCCCTGGAGGGGCCTTGAGTGTTCGCTTGAAAGACGTCAAAGACACGATTTTGACCGTTGCACGAGACCGGTCGCGCGAATTCAAAGCGTGGGCAGGGTGTTAGCCCTGCACAATGCAATCGGTCTGTTTCCGCAGCCTCCTTCAGCCGTGCGTTAAGATACAAACAAATAGATTTTCAGCCCGGTCTCGATGGATACAGCAATTCTGAAACAGTTCTAAAGTCGCGTCCTGACACATGTCTCGAATCTGCCATCCAAATCGTTTATGAAGAGGGCCCAACTTTTTTCCGCACGAAAGCCACACCTGCAAATGCCAGCACCACGGGAAAGCATTCCAGCGTGTAGCGAGGTTCGGGGTTTTCCAGCGTCCCCAGAAACAGCGAACGCACCACAACAAATCCGACCAGAAGGACAAAAATCAGCGCGGGCGCACTTATCCAATGCCGCGGCCAGACTCGAAGCATGCCAATCAGGGCCAGCAGAATCAAGATCAGGTTCAGTGCTCCCAGCCCGATGGCAATCCATGAATCCCAGCCATTGTCGTCAATCCGCCACCAGTCAATATCCAGTGGCAGCATATCAACGCGAGGCCTCAGCCACATGTCGGTGATGCGCAAGGCCGGAAGCCATACGTAATATCGGAACGGGTGCTGCCGGATGCGCTGCTGCGCCAGCTCGTTGAATTGGGCGTCAACTTCGGGCGACAGGGTCAGGCCATCATTGTAGGAATCCACCAAGGCCTGAGTTTGAGCGCACTCCTGCTGCGAGTCGCAGGCGCGGGGAGGCAGGTCCTCCATGGCAATCTTCTCTCCATCCACGTGCCATTCGACGTTGTATACCGAGATGTAATCCACCACCCAGGTTTTCAGCCAATGATAGAACCCCGTACTGACAAATTCGCCGGGATCGTTGGCATAGCGTGGCGCCAACGGTTCAAAATGGCCCATTGTTCGCCAGTTGCGTACAGTCCAGGGCGTAAGCAATACCATGACCGCCATGAGCGTGAGCAGGCCGGAAACAAGTGTTCGCTTTGGAAATTTGAACAGAAGCGGGAGCAGGACTGCGCCGGTCATGGCGAGCACAATGCCGGTATCAGGACGAAAAAGGAGGCCGGCTCCCAGGGCAAATCCACAACCCAGCCACCACTTCCAGTAGCCGGGGGAGCCATGGAACAAAGACCCCAACCCTTTGACCGCGAGATAAAGAGCCAATGCTGTAAAAAAAATGGCCCAGGTTTCCGTGAGCGGTGTAGCAACAAAATTGGCGAGAAACGGACACAACGCCGTCAACAAGAATGCGATCAACGCTGGACGCTCTGCCCGCGAAGCATCCTGCGCCGCAAAATCCTGTGCGCGGGTTATCTCAAGCGCCAGGGCGCTGACTACGAAACATGTTCCCAGATCAACCACTACCTGTGTGAACATGGCGGAGTTATAGTGCTCCATGCCGAATATCTTGAAGAGAATGGCCAGAAAGGTTGGGTATCCTGGCAGCCGGATGTACGTGGCTTGCGCTACGCCGTCATTGGTTAGTCCATAGACGCCGTGCAGCAGCCAGTTTTTGGCGATATCGCCGTAAACGAAGGTATCTCCCTGGAGCACCGGGAATTTGAAGATAAATATCAGGCGCAGCCCAATGGCTGCCAAGGTGCAGAAGAGAAAGAATTTAAAGTGATGGTGCAGCAGTTCGCGCACGCAAGCAATATCGCGCGTTCGTGCCCCCCTCGTCAATACTCTATTTTTATATCGTTTTAACTGGTAATGTTTCTCAGGGTGGGTGGCTGCTTGAGCGGCCCAGAGAATGAGAAAATAGTAAGGGTACACACAAAAGAATGGCAAAACCTGTATTTCTAGACCCGCAGCGCAAACGCTGGAAGCGGCTGCGGCTCATCACAGATCCGCTCGGTGTTGTTCTCACGGTAGTGATCGTGTTTTTTGCCTATTCGCTTTTTCGTGATGAGCATTTGACCAACCTGTTGCTTCCGGAAATGCGGAGGCCTCTGAAGGCGCTCAAAGAACCAGGCCGCAAAGTGCGCCGTCATGCCACCACCAGCCGCAGAAACCGGCCGCCAAGTTCGCAGGTCGCACCCAACTCCGATTCTGATGAAGGTGTCCGTGCCGCTTTTTATGTGCCCTGGGATGAAGCCAGTTACGCTTCGCTGAAAGAGTATTCAGCGCAAATAGATCTTTTGTTTCCCGAATGGCTCCACGTGGTCACACCCGATGGACGCTTGCAAGCCGTGACCGAAAGCAACACGATGTTCGATCTGATCCAGGGCAACGTGGTGCATGCCGTGGATCCTCCGCACAAGATCATGCAGTTCTTGCGCGAAGAAAAGGCCCAGACAGAAGTATTTCCGCTGGTCAATAACTACGACTCTGTTTCCAACCAGTGGCTTACCAGTATCGGCACAGTTTTGAATGATCCTGCAGCACGCCAGCGTTTTCGCTACGAGTTAATGCAATTTCTGGCCACCGATCAATATCATGGGGTCTCGATAGACTTTGAAGAAATTCCGCTCAATGCTCAGCCCGGGTACGACGCCCTGGTCCGCGAACTTGCCCTGGAGCTGCATGGCCGCGGAATGAAGCTTTATCTCAACGTGCCGCCGCACGATACCGATTTTGATTATCATTTTCTGGCTGCTCAGGCGGATGGGTTGGTTCTGATGGATTACGACCAGCACGCTCCCGGCATGGCGAATGGACCGGTTGCCGCGCAGGATTGGTATGTCAATAATCTGCGGCTGGCTTTGAAGGAAGTTCCGCCCGAGAAAGCTATTGCTGGAATCGCAAATTATGGCTACGACTGGACCGTGCGCAAAGGCGCGCGCGCACCGGCATTGGCTGATATCAGCAAGGTCTCAGTGCAAGAAGCCTGGCTGCATGCTCAGGAATCGGAAGATACAATCGAATTCGATTCCGATTCGCTCAATCCCCACTACGCGTACATGGATGAATCCAATCTTCGCCATGAAGTATGGTTTCTCGATGCGGTTACGGCCCTCAACCAAATGCGTGCTGCACGTACGCTGGGCATTAATACCTTTGCTCTGTGGCGGCTAGGTTCCGAAGACGGGTCTCTATGGGCGGTGTGGGACCGCCCCCGCGAAGCCGATGCTCCTCAAAAATTGCGCAGCATTCCACCCGGACAAGATGTTGACATGGAGGGCAAAGGGGAGATCCTGCAGATCGAACGCGCCCCAGACTGGGGTTGGCGTGACGTCACCCTCGATACGGATTCGCAGTTGATCAACAACGAGGCAGTTATCACGTATCCCATGCCCTTCCAGGTGAATGAATATGGCGCGTCGAAAAACCAGGTCGCACTTACCTTCGATGATGGGCCAGACCCGAACTATACGCCCAAGATTCTTGACGTCCTGAAGCAGGAGAATGCCAAAGCGACATTTTTCGTTATCGGAGCGCAGGCGGAAAAGTTTCCCGAGCTGACCCATCGGATTTATGACGAAGGGCACGAAATCGGGAACCACACATTTACCCATCCCGATATCAGCAACATCTCCAGTTTCCTGATGCGTCTGGAACTCAATTCCACCGAGCGTCTTTTTGAAGCCAAGCTGGGCGTGAAGCCCCTGTTCTTTCGTCCGCCATATTCCATTGATGCTGAGCCCGATACCGCCGAGCAGGTGGAGCCGCTTCGCCTGACCCAGGAGATGGGCTATATCACTGTGGGAGCGAAGGTTGATCCCAATGACTGGCGCACCACGCCCCGCCGCACTCCTGAAGACCTTGCCGCAGATGTGATCCAGCAGATCACCCAACCACGTCTCTCCTGCACCCAGGTTCCATGCGCCAATATTGTGTTGCTGCATGATGGCGGAGGCAATCGTGAAGCCACGGTGCGCGCTCTTCCCATAATGATCCGCGAACTGCGTGCCCACGGCTTTGAAATTGTTCCTGTCGCGCAACTGATCGGTAAGACGCGGGCAGAAGTCATGCCCCCTTTGACCACGAATGAACGCTGGACTGCCAGGGTTGATAATCTTGCATTTACTCTCTACGGGTTCTTCTATCAGGCGATTGTCATCATCTTCTTTTTGGGCAATATCCTGATGACCTCGCGCCTGCTGATTGTGGGTGGCCTGGCCGTCTTTGACCGCTTTCGAAAACCTAAAACGGGAACGCAGGCACCTTCTGATCCTTCCTCTTTGCCCCCGGTGGTGGTGCTGATCCCGGCCTATAACGAGGAGCGCGTGATCGTGAATACGGTGTGCTCCGTGCTGGCTTCCGAATACCCAGCCGGCAAATTACGTGTCATCGTGATTGACGATGGTTCGACCGATGCGACTGTTCTGGTTACCCAACAGACCTTCGCCGGTGAAATTGCCGAGGGACGGATGCAGGTGCTCACCAAGCCCAACGCCGGAAAAGCTGAAGCCCTGAACTTTGGCCTGGCACAGGTGCGCGACGATGAGCCAATTTTCATTGGCATTGACGCCGATACCACGATTGCGCGCAATGCCATCGCGCGCCTGGTGCCGCATTTCCAGGATCCAAAGGTGGCCGCCGTGGCCGGCAACACAAAAGTCGGCAATCGCGTGAATGTGTGGACCCGCTGGCAGGCACTCGAGTACATTACCAGCCAGAATTTTGAACGGCGCGCACTAGATGCTTTAGGCGCTGTCTCCGTTGTTCCAGGGGCGATTGGTGCCTGGCGCACCTCCGCCGTGCGGGCCGCAGGAGCATATCAGCTCGGCACGGTTGCCGAAGATGCCGATCTGACCATGTCTCTCCTGGAGCGGGGGTTCCGCGTCCAGTACGAAGACCGCGCCCTTGCCTTTACCGAAGCGCCCATCAACGCCAATGGGCTTATGCGGCAACGCTTCCGCTGGTCTTTCGGAATTCTGCAGTCGCTATGGAAGCATCGCGGCGCATTCCGCCACAAGGGTGCGCTGGGCTGGTTTGCCTTGCCCAATATCGCCATTTTCCAGATCCTTCTGCCCATGGTTTCGCCCTTGATTGATCTCATGTTTGTCTTTGGTGGACTGTCGTATTTCATAGACCGGCACTTTCATCCCTATACGGCCAATCCTGCCAGCTTTGAGAAGCTGCTGCTCTTCTTTGTCGTGTTTCTCGTGACGGATTTTATTACTTCGGTGATCGCCTTCTCGCTGGAGCGCCACGACCCGGGCAATGGAGAAGATATTTGGCTTCTCAGCCAAGTTTGGCTGCAGCGTTTTGCCTACCGGCAATTGTTCTCGCTGGTGTTGTTTAAGACCCTGAAGCGAGCCATTGATGGCCGTCCGTTCTCCTGGGATAAACTCGAGCGCACCGCCGCCATTCCCATCGCGCAGAAGGATATGGGTTCCGACCATGCTTCCCGTGAAACCCATGCCATCATGAAGTGACACGGTGCAGGCGCTGCCAATCTCTGCTGCTAAGAAACTGAGAACTAACTGAATACTGTGGGCTGAGTCCTCAAAGTTTGCATTTGACTTTTGCTTGCTAGAGGCTTAACAATATGCCCAATATTGGGTTGCAGGGCGGTAAAATGCAGCCTACAGCGGCACCTCCCAAGCACGTTGCTTCCCGTTACGTGCACGGGTCTCCAAGGACCCTTTATATGGCCAAGATTTTATGTGTGGACGATGAGCCTCACGTAGTGACCCTTAAGTGCGCCATTCTAGAGGCCGCAGGACACACCGTGACCGCAGCTACCTCCGCCCAGGACGCGATCAATAAACTCCAGCACAATGCCTTTGACGCCGTTGTTACCGACTGGCGTTTAGGGGATGCCAATGGCCGGAGCGTCGTCCAGGCCGCTAAAGACCACTCTTCCATGCCAGTCGTAGTGGTTTCTGGATATGTGGCAGAAGCCTTTCAAGCCGCCGAGCCTCTGGCCGACCTTTACCTTGAAAAACCTGTCAATCCGGATGAACTGGTCACCATTGTGAATGAACTCTTAAAGACCGCTGACCGCACCTGACCGGTTCCTGCCTTCAGCTTGACCGAAATTTGTTGCCATCCATCCGAAAACCTATTTATGTCTTTATGTCATCAAAATAATTAAGCTAGTCCCAGGAGTGTTATGTCTAATGGCCGCCAGAAGATAGGTCTATTGCAGTCTGAGCTGAAAGTGTTACTCGAGAGCATGCCTGAGGCCGTATTCATTTTTAGCGCGGATGGCGTCGTCGCCGAGACCAACTCGGCCGCCCAGAAGCTGTTTGGAAATGGTCTTAGGGGCATGGGGCTGACTGCGCTGATGCAGGACATAGCCGTGGAGCGCGGGGGACGTCCCCTTCTAGTTTCCGACTCTGCCGTCAGCCGTGCTCTTAGGGGTGAGAGCATACAGCACGAGCAGCGGGTCTACATCCGCGCAGGCGCGGAGCCACTCGACGCCTTGATTACCGCCGAGCCCATGCGCTCTCTGGATGGCGAAATCACGGGCGTTTTAGTGATCATTCGCGATGTTACCGAACTATATGACTTACAGCGCCGCCTGGAGGATACTGAACGCTATCTCGCTATCGGCCAGATGGCCGCCGATATTGCCCATGACATCAGCAATGTATTGAGCGCCATCTCCCAGGCAGCGGTGGTGATGGAGCGACAGCAAAACGCCGGCGACGGCGAGCGCCGCTTCTTTCTTGCCACGATTCAAAATGCCGCGCGCCGTGGCGCGGAAATCATCCAGCGGATGGGCGAATACATTCGCGGCGGTAAAGGTGAGCGCCTGCCAGTGGATGTCACCGAGATCCTACGGGAAGCCCTGGACCTGACCCGGCCCCTGCTGGACGCCCGGGTCAATATTGAGTTGCAGACCGGCATGCTGCTGGCCCTCACCGTGCTGGCCAACGCCGCCGATCTGCGCCGCTCGTTTTGCAATATTATTCTCAATGCCATCGAGGCCATGCCCCAGGGTGGCGTGTTGAAGATTTCGTGCCGGAGAGAAAAAGATTGTGCAGTGATTGCAATTGAAGATACCGGCGTGGGTATTACGCCGGAAGCCCGCACCCGGATTTTTTCTCCTTATTTCACAACCAAAGCCAAAGGCACTGGACTCGGGCTCAGCGGCGCGCGCCGCATTGTGCAGACCCACGGCGGCGATATTCGTTTTGAAAGCGAACCTAATCGGGGAACAAAATTCTTTGTCCAGCTTCCGCTTATCAACAATAAGGGGGAAGTGGCGGCTTGAGCTGTTCTGAGAACGTGACGAACTGAAACAGTTGTTAAGTTGCTCTCTAGAAGGTTTCACAATGGAGAAGCCCGGACTTCAGTTTGTTCTTTACTGAGTGCTGAAAACTGAGTACCGAGTACTTAGGGTTGTGTGGTTGCCGCAGTTGAGGCGGCTGCTGCTTCTGCGAGCATACGGTGATGGATGGTAAATAAAGCGAGCTCCAGGCGGTCAGAGACGCCGATCTTGTCGTACACGTTGCGCAGATAATTCTTGATGACCTGCTCCGTGGTGCCGAGCTGGCTGGCGATTTCTTTGTTTTTATATCCCTGCACGATCAGGGAGACGATCTTCAGCTCCTTGGGAGTGAGGCGGTCTCGTACACGGGCGCCGACTTTGTCGTCGGTGCCATTATCGGAGCTTATGGCAATGGGGGTTTCACTCTGCACCCAGGTCTGTCCCTTGGCGATCTTGCGGATGCATTCCACCAGCGCCGTTCCCGTCACATTGCGGAACACGACCCCGTGCACACCGCGAGTAACATAGCGTGACAGGTTCTCGCTGTTCTCGGCCACAACAACCAGCTTGGTATTGTGCCGGCCGGTGGCGGCAATCACGTCGCGCAGGGCGGGGTGCAGCACGCTGGCAAAGATCAGGATGGAGGCGCGAAACTTTTCCAGGGCCATCAGCGTCTGCTCATAATTCTGCGTCTGCGCCACCACGCGGATTTCGTCTTCCACCGCCAGCACCTTGGCCGCTCCGGCACGAAAGATCGCCTGATTATCGGCAAGAATCAGTTTCAACATACGTCTTTGGCCCTGCACATCTGAAGCAGGGCTTGTGCCCTCACTTCGCCCGGTTACGCTCACGTTGGTTGTCGTTCCCTTTGCCTTACCCGGCAACTCCGCTCTGTGTCCGATTCTATCTTGCCTCGACCCAGCTTTGCCCCCGGAATGATGCATATTATTTACGCACGAATTCGTAACTATCAATCACGCAGGCTACGCCAGTCTTCTTCTTCAACGCTGTTTTCCCCTTGCCGGTCTCGCGGTCGGGGTGGTCCCCGGCCCGGACCACGCGGCCCTGGCAGCGGATCTTCACGTCCTTTTTTGCTCCGATGAATTCGGCCGGCAACGTGATATCGAACTCGATAGGTGAGCCGACGTCGAATTTACCGTCAGCAAAAATAAAGACCCCGGCTGCGCTCAGGTCAGCCGTCTTGCCCTCCAACTTGGCGGTCGTCTTGACGCCGCGAATGGTCGCGTTTAATTCCAGCGGGAACCGTTTTCCCGTCCGCCAATCTGCCACAATTCCCCTCCTGGCCCTGATTCCCACAATGAAACCAGCCCTTAGGCGGTTTTTATACCACGAAATAGCCCTTAAAGATAGGGCGGAGAAATCCAGCTTAAAGCATAGTGTAAACCAAAGCACCGCTGTCGCCGCAGTGAAAAACGCAGTGCAAGCAGCTTTGTTTTGTTTCGGTTGTGTGTGCCTTCCGATCAATACAATGACCGAGAGACTTATTTACGACAGCAATCCGCAGAACCAGAGCGGCATTTATGCAAAACCTGGAGCCGTTTCTTTGAACCCGTTTTGAACAGGACGGATTTGAACATGCCAGAGTCTCCAAAAAATTTTTCTTCTCGTGACAAATTCGCTCCACCTGTTATAATCATGCGTTTGCTTAGTACTTGTTGTTTTAATCATAGTTCGTAGCTCTTAAATACATACCTTAAAGACGTGCAACCGCAGACCTGGACGCAGGTGCGCGAAGGCTGCAAGGAATAATTCGCCCGATGGCGCAGATTTTTCATCGCAGTGCCAATTCTTTGGCGCGGATGTCAATTTTAGGGGGCCTGTTCATTCTGGTCACCGTTGGTGCGGTGCTGGCTGAACTGCAACGCTCTCCATACGTTACCCGTCAGCACGAAGCCCGCGTGCAAAACCCTCCTTTTAGCCACCAGCACCACGTTGGGGGCATGGGGTTGGACTGCCGCTACTGCCATACCTCGGTAGAAGACTCCAACTTTGCCGGTATCCCGCCCACCAAGACCTGTATGAACTGCCACGCGCAAATCTGGAGCACCCAGCCCATGCTGGAGCCGGTGCGTGAGAGCTATCGCACAGGCAAATCGCTGGTGTGGATCCGCGTGCACGACCTGCCGGATTTTGTCTATTTCGACCACAGCATTCACATCAACAAGGGCGTCGGTTGCCAGAGCTGCCACGGTCAGGTGGATAAGATGCCTCTTATGTATATGGAGCACTCCCTGCAAATGGAGTGGTGCCTGAGCTGCCATCGCGAGCCTGAAAAGTATCTGCGCCCCAAGACCATCGTTGTGGACGGCAAAGAGCAAGGCGATCAGATTTTTAGCATGAAGTATGAGTCGCCGAGCAGCATGAATCCGGTGAACGTGAAGCTTGCCGACGGAACTATACGGCCCTTCACGGACCAAATCGAACTGGGGAAGATTCTGAAAAAGGAATACAACCTGCGCAAGGTGGAAGACATTACCAGTTGCTCCACGTGCCACCGCTAGGAAATTGGATTGGAACAGGATCACAACGAGCTGAATGAGCAATAACTGCAAAGACGAGAGACTCAAGCCGCCGGCGCCGAAAGCGGCTCCGCTTGATCTGGCCGCTGTGCGTGAAAAACTAAGCCAGGCCAAAGGCAAGCGCTATTGGCGCAGCCTGGAAGAATTGGCTGAGACCGAAGAGTTTAAGGAGATGTTGCATCGCGAGTTTCCGCGGCACGCCTCCGAGTGGAGCGATGGTGTTTCGCGCCGCAACTTCATGCAACTGATGGGCGCGTCGCTGGCGCTGGCCGGGCTGAGCGCCTGTACCAAGCAGCCCGTCGAAAACATTGTTCCCTATGTTCGCCAGCCGGAAGAGATTATTCCGGGCAAGCCTCTTTATTTTGCCACCTCCATGCCGCTGGGCGCTGTTACGCGGCCGGTTTTGGTTAAGAGCGATATGGGTCGCCCGATCAAAGTGGATGGCAATCCTGATCATCCTGCAGGCAGTTCGGGCAGTGACGTCTATACCCAGGCTTCCATTCTAGGACTCTACGATCCCGATCGCTCGCAGACTATCGTCGAGCTCGGCGAAGTTCGCACCTGGGGAGACTTTCTTACCTCCTTGCAAGCGCCCCTGAACGCGCAGAAGGCGTCGAAAGGCGCAGGGCTGCGTTTCCTGACCGGAGATTTCACCTCGCCCACGCTGGCCAGCCAAATGAAGGCGGTGCTCAAAACCTTCCCGCAGGCCAAGTGGCATGTGTGGGAGCCGGTGAATCATGATAACGGGCGCGCGGGAGCGCAGTTGGCTTTTGGTCAGACGCTGAGGCCGCAATACAAGCTTGAAAACGCCGACGTTGTTCTCTCGCTCGATGCCGACTTTCTTTCACCTGCCAATAATTCCGGATTTTTGCATTACGCTGCCGCCTTCGGTAAACGTCGCAAGGTTGAAGCGGGAAATCTCAACCGGCTTTATGTGGTTGAAAGCATACTTTCCCCCACCGGCGCAAAGGCAGACCATCGTCTGCCGGTGAAGGCTACGCAGATCGAGAGCTTTGCCCGCGTCATTGCTGGCAAGTTAGGAGTTGGCGGCGGGGCTACAGCAGAAAGCGGCAACCCAAAGTTTGTTGACGCGGTAGTCGCCGATCTCCAGAAGAATCGCGGCAAGAGTTTGGTGATGGCTGGTGAAACCCAGCCTCCGGCTGTGCACGCGCTTGTCCATGCCATCAATGATGCTTTAGGGAATGCCGGTAAAACCGTGACATATTTTGATCCGGTTACTGTTTTGCCCGATGGCTTCACCAGTCATATCGAATCGCTGCGCGATCTGGCCCGTGATATCGAAGCCAAGAAAGTTGAACTGCTGGTCATCATAGATAGCAATCCTGCGTATACCGCGCCGGCAGATTTGAAATTCGCTCATCTCCATATGGACGATAATTCGCCGGCAGAGTGGAAGCAGGAAAGCATTCTGCTAAAAGTTCCGAACTGCGTGCATATTGGGCTTTACCAGGATGAAACCGCGCAGTTTTGCCGCTGGCACATCAACGCCGCGCATTATCTGGAGTCGTGGAGCGATGCCCGCACCCCGGATGGGACCTTCGGTATCATCCAGCCGCTGATTGATCCTTTGTATGGTGGCAAGACGGCGCATGAAGTTCTGGGGGCTTTCACCGAGACTCCGGGGAGCAGCAGCTACGATTGGGTGCGCGGATATTGGAAGTCGCAGCACAACCCAGCCGACTTTGAAGCCTGGTGGCGCAAGGCGCTGCACAATGGTTATGTAGATGGCCCGGCGTTGCCCGAAAAGAAAGTCAGCGCGCGCGCAGCCGGAATTCCAGCCCCGACAAAGGCAGCCGAAGGATTAGAGTTGGTGCTGCGTCCCGATCCGCATGTCTACGACGGACGCTTCGCCAACAACGGATGGCTGCAGGAGTTGCCCAAGCCCATCACGCTGTTCACCTGGGACAACGCAGCGCTGTTTAGTTTTAATACCGCAAAGAAATTTGGCATCACCAGCGACCACGTGATTGAGTTGGAGGTTGGTGGCCGAAAGCTGCGAACCGTGGCCTGGCTTATCCCTGGAATGCCCGATGATTGCATCAACCTGCATCTCGGTTACGGACGCACTTGGGCAGGCCACAACGGCAACGGACATGGCTACAACGCCTACCTGCTCTCTACCACCGGCAGCCCTCTTGTAATCACCGGCGTAAGTGCTCCTGTTCTGACCGACGAGATGCATCAAGTGGCTGCGGTTCACGTCCATCACAACGTAGAATTCGAGCCCAAGGGTGAAGAGTGGAAGAATCGCGGGATCGTTCGCACGGCAACTCTGGAAGAATATAAAGCGAACCCTCAGTTTGCCCACGAAGGCGAGTACAAACCGCAAGAGCTCACGATGTACAAGCCCCAGGAGCATCGCTACGACCCCCAAACCACTCCCTACAAGTGGGGCATGTCGATTGATTTGAATTCCTGTATTGGGTGCAGCTCGTGCGTGGTCGCCTGCCAGTCGGAAAACAACATTCCTGTTGTGGGACAGTTTGAGGTCACCCGCGGACGCGAGATGCACTGGATCCGCATTGACAATTATTTTCAGGGCGACCTGGATAATCCCAAAACCCACTTCCAGCCGGTGACCTGCATGCAATGCGAGAACGCGCCTTGCGAGGTGGTGTGTCCGGTCGGGGCGACCGTACACAGCACCGAAGGCCTGAACGACATGGTCTACAACCGCTGCGTGGGCACGCGCTATTGCTCCAACAACTGCCCTTACAAAGTGCGGCGCTTTAACTTCATGTTGTATTCCGATTTTGAGACACCGCAGTTCAAGTTGCTCAATAATCCGGATGTGACGGTCCGCAGCCGCGGTGTCATGGAGAAGTGCACCTATTGCATTCAGCGCATCAATCGCGGACGCATCGAAGCAGAGAAGGCGAGCAGGCAGATTGCTGATGGTGAAGTCAAGACGGCATGCCAGCAATCCTGTCCCGCTGACGCGATTGTGTTTGGGAACCTCAATGACCAGCAAAGCCGGGTCTACAGGTTACAGAACCTACCGCACAATTACGGAATGCTGGCCGAGGACCTGAATACGCATCCGCGCACAATGTATCTGGCTGAGATTACCAATCCCAACCGGGATTTGATGGAAGAATCTGAAAAACAGGCGGAGCATTCATGAGTACGCATCCCCAGAGCCCGAGTGGAGAGGTGACCCAGGCGGGCGTGTTCCCGGTGGTTGAGCCGGGCCATACATTTGCGACCATTACGGAAAAGATCAGCGCCATTATTGTGCGCCGTGGCACGCCGCTGTGGTGGCTCGCGGGATTCCTGATGGCTTTCGGCGCCATGAATGTGATGCTGATGGCCATTGCATGGCTTTTCATCAAAGGTACCGGCATCTGGGGCGTCAACATACCGGTGGGCTGGGGATTCGCCATCATCAACTTCGTTTGGTGGATCGGTATCGGCCACGCCGGCACGCTCATCTCCGCCATTTTGTTTTTGCTGAAGCAATCCTGGCGTAACTCCATCAACCGCTTTGCCGAAGCCATGACGCTGTTCGCCGTCATGTGCGCCGGCCTGTTCCCGCTGATCCACACCGGGCGTCCCTGGCTGGCGGCCTACTGGCTCTTTCCCGTGCCTTTGACCATGGGGGTCTGGCCGCAATTCCGCAGCCCGCTCATCTGGGACGTGTTCGCGGTCTCGACTTATTTCTCTGTGTCGGCGCTCTTCTGGTTTGTTGGCCTGGTTCCTGATCTGGCCTCGCTGCGCGATCACGCTCCGCATCGCTGGCAGCGCATGATCTACGGCATGCTTGCCATGGGATGGCGCGGCTCGGCCCGCCATTGGGTCCGCTATGAAGCTGCCTACATGATTCTGGCTGGCTTGGCCACGCCTCTGGTGCTCTCTGTGCACACCGTGGTGAGCTTCGACTTCGCAGTTTCTCTGATTCCCGGCTGGCATACGACCATCTTCCCGCCCTACTTTGTCGCCGGCGCCATTTACTCCGGATTCGCCATGGTCGTGATTCTGGCCATTCCCATCCGTTCGCTGTACGGCCTGAAAGACATGATCACCATGCGTCACCTGGAAAACTCCGCCAAGCTGATGCTGGCCACCGGCTTGATTGTGGGTTATGGCTACGCCGTGGAAGCCTTCATGGCCTGGTATGGCAACAATAAGTTTGAATGGTTCCTGACCAACAATCGTTTGTTTGGTCCGTATAGATACTTCTATTGGGCGCTGATTGCCTGCAACATCGTCATTCCGCAGGTGTTCTGGAGCAAGAAATTCCGCACCAGCACCTTCTGGTTGTTCGTCATCTCCTGCGTGATTCTGGTGGGCATGTGGCTCGAGCGCTTTATCATCGTCGTCGTCAGCCTGCATCGCGACTTCGTGCCCAGCTCCTGGGGGCACTATGTCCCTACACGCTACGACTGGGCCATTTTTATCGGGACCCTGGGAATGTTTACCACCTTTATGTTCCTCTTCCTGCGCACGCTGCCGGCAATCTCGATTGCCGAGATGAAGCTTCTGCTGCCCGAGGCTGAGGTGAAGCATGCTGAGGTGAAGCAGGCATGAAGCATCCTTCAATTTTCGGATACCTGGCGGAGTTTGAAAATCCCACCGAGTTGGTGCAGGCCGCCGAAAAGGTGTATGCCGACGGTTATCGCAAGATTGACACCTATTCGCCTTTTCCCATTGAAGCCGCTGCCGAAGCCGTTGGATTTCACAAGAGTCGGTTGTCGTTGATCGTCCTGATCGGCGGCCTTACAGGTTTGGCCACGGCCTTCGGTATGCAGTATTGGATCTCCGTGATTGATTACCCCATCAACGTCGGCGGGCGTCCCTTCAACTCATGGCCGTCGTTTATTATCGTGTGCTTCGAATTAACCGTGCTGTTTTCGGCCGCCTCCGCAGTGATCGGCATGTTTGCGCTCAACGGTCTGCCCATGCCTTATCATCCGGTGTTCAATGTGCAGCGTTTTATAGATGCCAGCAAAGACGGTTTCTTCCTGATCATCGAGGCCACCGACCCGAAATTCGACGCGCAAGCGACAGAAAGTTTTCTCAAGAGTTTGAGTCCTTCTGGAGTTTGGGAGGTGCCGTATTAAAGCGCACGCCAAATTCCTGCGTTATCTGGGAGCGGTTGCAGTGGGAGCGCTCTGGCTGCTGATGGCCGGCTGCCGTCAGGACATGCACGATCAGCCCAAGTACATTCCGCTGCGTGAAAGCGAATTCTTCGGCGACATGCGCTCCGCGCGTCCGCTGCCTGTGGGCGTGGTCGCGCGCGATCATCTGAATGAAGATACGTATCTCTATACCGGCAAGGTCAACGGCGTTTTGGGAGATGTTTTTCCATTTCCTATTACCGCGGATGATCTCAAGCGCGGCCAGCAGCGTTACAACATTTATTGCACACCTTGCCACTCTCCCGTCGGAGATGGCCGTGGCGTCGTGGTACAGCGCGGATACAAACAGCCGCCGGCTTACACCGATCCCAAAGTGTTGCAGACCCCCGTGGGGCACTACTTTGACGTGATGACGAATGGTTACGGCGCTATGCCCGACTATGCAGCGCAAATCAGCGTGCAAGACCGTTGGAGAATTGTCGCCTATATCCGGGCCTTGCAGTTGAGCCAGCATGCCACCCTGGCCGATGTTCCCGCAGGCAAGCGTGGAAACTGGCCTGAGCCAACACCTGTGAAAGTACTGGGCAACGCGCCTCCGGCCGAAGCCGAACAACCGAGCGAGGGAGGTCAAACGAAATGAGCGAAACCACGCGAACCTCGCCCGCACGTACGATTGCAGATCTGATGCCGCCGATCATGCTCGACCGCCTGCAGCGCCGCGCATTATTGCTCGGCGTTATCGCCGGACTGGCGTGTCTGCTGGGTGCCCGGGTTTCACCGCACCAGTTCCTGCGCTCCTACCTCGTGGGATACATGATGGGCTTGGGATTAAGCCTGGGCTCGCTGGGCCTGCTCATGGTGCAATATCTGACGAAGGGCAATTGGGGATTTCTCATCCGCCGTCAACTCGAGGCCGGCAGCCGTGTGCTCCCGCTGATGTTCGTGCTATTTGCGCCGATCTGGGCAGGCATCAAAGGTCTGTATCCCTGGGGTGGACAACTCAGTCAGGAAGATTTGCACCAGTTCAAGATGCAGGCTTACCTGACCCCCAAATGGTTTATCGTCCGCTCGGTTGCATATTTCGTGGTTTGGATCGTGATTGCCTTCTTCCTCAATAAATGGGGCAAGCAGCAGGACTACGATGACGTGCCCGATTTGCCGCGCAGCCGCCGCTTTCAAACATTGGCTGCTCCGGGTCTGGTGATTTTCTGCATTACCGTCACCTTCGCAGTCGTGGATTGGATCATGTCGCTCGATATTCACTGGTATTCGACCATCTATGGCCTGATCTTTATTGACGGCCAGGGGCTGATTACTATGTGCTTCATGATCATGATGACCGCCGCGCTGTTTAAATACCGGCCTATGTCCCAGGTGCTGGTTCCTCAAACCCTGCATGATCTGGGCAACCTGACGTTGGCCATGGTAATGCTGTTCGCGTATTTTTCCTTCTCGCAGTTCCTGATTACATGGTCAGGCAACTTGCCGGAAGAAATTCACTGGTACATAGATCGTCTTAAAGGCGGCTGGGGCGCAGTGATGCTGGCCATTGTGCTGCTTCATTTTGCCATCCCCTTCTTCTTGTTATTGCATAAGCCGATCAAGCGCAACCTGAAGACGCTGGTGCCTGTCGTGGTCATACTGTTTCTGGCGCGCTATATTGATTTGTTGTGGTATGTGGTCCCCAACTTCAATGGCACGATCAACGGCGCCCCGGATCCGCGAGGTCTTTTTTCCTGGTTGGACGTGGCTTGTCCGGTTGCAGTTGTGAGTTTGTGGATTGCCGCCTTCTGCTGGCAATTGAAATCACGCCCGCTGTTCCCGGTCTACGATCCGCTCTGGAAGGAGGTGGAAAAGCTCCATGGACACTAAACACGAACGTTCCTCCGCCCCCATACAGAACCCAGAGCTGCATCACGAAGAGTCCGATGTTGACGCACGCGGCATTATAGGTTTTGGCTTGGGCCTGGCGTTGTGTATCGCCCTGTCGTCCCTGGTGCTTTACGTGGGGTTCAATTCTCTGCGTGACCACTTTACGGTACAGCCCGTTCATCCCAGTCCGCTGATAGGAGTGCGTGAGCCGGTGGAAGCGGAGGATGCGCCGAAGGATTTTCCGAACCCACGCCTGCAAACCAATTATTACGGGGACCTGGACGTAGTCCGCAAACAATGGGCGACGCAACTGGATACCTACGGATGGCAGGATAAAAACGCCGGCGTGGTGCATATCCCCATTGATGAGGCTATGAGGTTGACGCTGGAGCGCGGTCTTCCAGCACGCACGAGTGCTGCGCAGCCTGCTGCTGGTACGCGAACCCAAGGCACGCCGCCAGCTTCGGAGAATCGGACCAAGCTCGTAGCCAGCCGCAATTAATTTGCGGGGAGAATTTGTGGGGTATGGAGACGTAGCAAGCCATGTCTCCGCGCGCGAGCACAAAGATGTTAGGTAGAGACGTAGCTTGCTACGTCTCTGCGTGAGAGCAAAGGGATGTATGACGTTGTGCCGTAAATTTTGTGCGACTGTTGCCTTGCTATGTCTTGCGAGTGCAGCCCAGGCGCAGCTTTACTCGGAGCCTAAAGCGGTAGCCCCTCAGGGCAAGCCGACGATGCTGCAGAACATCGGCATTGACCAGCGGCTCGATCAGCAGGTTCCGCTGGATTTGAAGTTTCGCGATGAAGCTGGGCAGCCGGTTCAATTAGGCCGGTACTTCGGCAGCAAGCCGGTGATACTGACGCTGGTGTATTACACCTGCCCCATGTTGTGCAACGAAGTGCAGAGCGGGTTGGCCAGCAGTCTGGCGATTTTGAAGTTTAATGCCGGCCAGGAATTTGAAGTGGTGGTGGTGAGCATCAACCCGCGCGAACCGCTTGAGACGGCGCAGAGGAAGAAGAAGCAATTTCTGGCGCGTTATAAGCGCGCAGGAACGGAGTCAGGCGTACATTTCCTGACCGGAGACCAGGCCAGCATCGACGCTTTGGCCAAAGCCGTTGGCTTCCGCTACAACTACGATCCGAAAACGGATCAGTACGCGCACGCCAGCGCCATTATGGTGCTGACGCCGCAAGGTAAGCTGTCGCAATATTTTTATGGGATTGAATATGCGCCCAGGGACCTGCAGTTGTCCCTGGTGCAGTCGTCGCAGAACAAGATCGGCACCGTCGTGGACCAGGTCCTGCTGTATTGCTTTCACTACGATCCCGCGACCGGGCATTACGGTGCTACGGTCATGAATATTGTGCGGCTCGGCGGCATTATCACTGTGCTGCTTCTCGTATTGTTCGTGACCATTTCTTTGCGCCGCGAATTGCGGCCGCACAGAACGGTATAAACGCGCCGCTTTGCGGCGCAAGGTGGGAGCCCCGTCTTTTAAGCCGGGGGAGGCAAGGATTACAAGACTTTGAGCTTTAGCCCTGGCGTACCGAAATTAGGAGATTTGTAAAAGAAACGAAGGTTGAAACAACGGTTTTCATAACATAACTATGCAGTCGAACATTCCATTATTTCCCGAAAGCGCCTCCAGCATGTCCAGCCAGGTGGACTACCTGTACTTTTTCCAGGTGGCGAACCTGCTTTTCTTTGCAGGTGTGGTTGCGGCCCTTGTGGTTTACTTTGCTATCCGCTACCGGCGCGAAAAGAGTCCGAAATCTGAACCGATTCACGGCTCCATGATTCTGGAAGTCGCCTGGAGCGTTATTCCATTGGGTATTTCGCTGGTCATGTTTGTCTGGGGCGCGTGGGTGTATTTCCACTTCTATCGCCCGCCGGCCAATGCCATGGAAATCTACGGGACCGGGAAGCAATGGATGTGGAAGTTCCAGCAC
>DATHMF010000080.1 GCA_035487355.1 Terriglobales bacterium
ACCTGACGGTAGCCGCGCCGCCGACCATTACCAAGGCATTTGGGGTGGCCCAGATTCCGTTGAACGGGACGACCAGCTTAACCTTCACAATTGCAAATCCGCCGGCGAACGTTACCCTGACTGGGATTGCCTTCACGGACAACCTGCCTGCAGGCCTGGTCGTAGCTACGCCTAACGGATTGACCAACACCTGCGGTGGCGCGGCCACGGCAGTAGCGGGTTCCGGTTCGGTGAGCTTGTCGGCCGTCACGCTGGCGGCTAGCGCTTCATGCACGGTCTCGGTAAACGTGCAGGGAGCCGCTGCGGGCATAGATAACAACAGCGTTCAGGTGACCTCTACCGAAGGCGGCACGGGCAATACTTCGAACGCCAGCATCACGGTAGTAGGGCCGCCGGTCATCATCAAGGCCTTCGGAGCGGCCAGCGTTGCGCTGAACGGCTCGACCAGCTTGACCTTCACCATCCAGAACAACAACACCACGACCGCGCTGAGCGGGATCGGCTTCAGTGACACGCTGCCTGCAGGTCTGGTGGTATCAACGCCTAACGGTCTGGCAGGTACATGCGGCGGCGGGACGATCACAGCCACTCAGGCCACCAATGTCATCAGTCTCTCGGGTGCAACTCTGGCGCAGAGCACCTCCTGCAACTTCTCGGTGAACGTGACCGGCACGACTTCGGGAATCAAGAACAACACAACTGGTAACGTTACTTCGACTGAGGGTGGCACCGGCGGGACGGCCTCAGCCTCGCTGTCCGTGGTAGGACCGCCCTCGATCGCCAAGGCCTTCAACCCCATTGGCATTCCTGCCAACGGGGTCAGCACTTTGACCGTTACCCTCACCAATCCAGCGGCCAATAACGTCGCCGAGAACGGAGTGGCATTCACCGATAATTTCCCTGCCGGACTTGTGGTTGCAACGCCCAACGGGTTGACCAATACCTGCGGCGGTACCGCTACAGCGACGGCCGGCTCGGGTACAGTGTCTCTCGTCGGAGGCACGATTGCAGTCAACAGCACTTGCACGGTAGGTGTGAATGTGACCAGTTCAACTCCCGGCTCTTATCTCAACACCACCGGCGCGGTCAGCTCTACCAACGGCGGCACCGGTAACACCGCATCGGCTACTCTGAACGTAGCCTCGCCCCCAACCATCACCAAGAACTTCTCGGCGAGCGCGGTCGCACTGAATGGGATCGTCAGCGTGTCCTTCGGCATCAGCAATCCTAACGCCAGCGTAGACCTGACGGGGATTCAGTTCACCGACGCCTTGCCTGTCGGCCTCGTGGTGGCCGCTCCCAACGGTCTGTTTAGCGACTGCGGCGGCGCGGTCACGGCTACACCCGGATCAGGCTCGATTAGCCTGGCAGGTGGAGCGGTGACGGCAGTTAACGCGACCTGTACAGTTAACGTGAACTTGAGAGCAACCACCGCGGGGATCAAAAACAACACGACCGGACCGATCTCGGCCAATGAAAGCGGTCCCGGCACACCTAGCAACACTGCAACTCTTGAGGTAGTTCTTCCCCCGACCCTGGCCAAGGTCTTCGGGGCTGCCAGCATTCCGCTGGGTGGCACCACCTCGCTCACCTTTACAGCTACTAACCCGAACACCACGGTGACCCTGGTGAACACTGACTTCAGCGACTTCCTGCCTGCCGGGCTGGTGGTGGCCGCGCCCAACGGCGTGGTCGGCACCTGCGTTACCAACAACGGGGCCGCCGTTACCGCAAACCCAGGAAGCAATAGCATCAATGCGACGGCGTTCAACCTGCCGCCAAGCTCCAACTGCACCTTGTCAGTGAACGTAACCGGTACCAGCGCCGGCACGAAAAACAACACCAGCGGCAACATCACCGCCAGCTTCGATGACGGCAGCGGTACCTTCATCGGGATCACGGGCAATACCGCCTCGGCGAGCATCGCCGTAGCGGCGCCGCCCTCGATCAGCAAGTCCTTTAACCCGGCCGTCATCGCCATCAATACCAACAGCGCGCTGACCTTCACCGTCACCAACCCTGCTGTAAATACCATCGCGCTCACGGGAGTGAGCTTCACCGACACCTTGCCGGCAGGTGTTGTAGTAGCTACACCAAACGGGCTGGCTGGCGCTTGCGGCGGTGGAACCATCACCGCGACCGCCGGTTCCGGGAGCATCACCCTCACCGGAGCAACGCTTGCGCCTGGCGCTTGCACCTTTAGTGTGAATGTCACCAGCGCGACTGCAGGGACTTACACCAACACCACTGGCCCGGTCAGCTCCACCAACGGCGGGACCGGCAACACCGCCACCGCTGTTCTCACCGTGACCGCGGCCGACATCACCATCACCAAGACCCACGTTGGTAACTTCTTCTTCGGGCAGGTCGGTGCCAGCTACACCATTACGGTAAGTAATGTCGGCATCGGTTCATCGGCGGGAACTATAACCGTGGTCGACACCGTTCCCGCGCTCTTTACCCCTACCGCCATGAGCGGCACGGGTTGGGCCTGCACTGTGGCCACAGCGACCTGCACCCGTAGTGATGCTCTGGCCAATGGTGCCAGTTATCCTCCGATTACACTCACCGGCAATATCGGTCCGGGTACTGTCACTACGACTGTGACCAATACGGCCACGGTCTCCGGTGGCGGCGACACCAATCCGGCCAATAACGTCGCCAATAACCTGACCACGATTGTTCCGTTGTTCATTACCATCACGCCGGGCATTAACGCCGCGACCGTGAGCCGAGGCCAGACGGCAACCTTTACATTTACCGTCAACGCCAGCGTGCCCAATGCCATAGCGTTGCTGTGCTCCAGCCTGCCTGCGGGCACATCGTGCAGCTTTAATCCACCTGTACCGGCAAGCAACGGCTCAACCAACGAAACCATGTCCGTCACCACCACGGCCCCACCATTCGGGATGAATCAACCCCAATCTCCGCTGGGCGGGGCGCCGGTGTACGTGGCCATGGTGATGACGCTGCCCATGGTGGGCCTGCTCTTTGCAGGCATGGGTAGAGGCGATGACAAGCGCAAGAAGAAGAGCAAGGCTGTGCGGTTGATAATTCTGGGCGTCATTCTGCTGGGTATGTTGTTGGTCCTGTCAGGATGCGGTGGCCACGCCAAGGGGTTCGATAATGGTAATGGCTTCCAGACGCATCCGGGAACCTACGTCATTCCCGTCACCGCCACCAATGGCAACATTTCGGCGCAGACAAGCGTCACTTTAACAGTAACGCCGTAAGAGTAAGAATGACCGGGTAGAGACGTAGCTTGCTACGTCTCTTGCAGTTGAAACATGAAGCTTGAAACTTAAACTGTCTTTAAACAGGAGCAAAAAACATGTCACAACCATTTATAGGTGAAATCCGGATGTTCGGTGGGAACTTCGCCCCCGTAGGTTGGTCTTTCTGCAATGGGGCTATAATACCGATTAGCCAGAATGACGCGCTGTTCAACCTGATTGGTACTACCTATGGCGGCGATGGACAGTCAACCTTCGCGCTGCCTAACCTGCAAAGCCGTGTTCCGGTTCACGTGGGACCGGGCTTCGCCCTGGGTCAAACCGGTGGCGCTGAAACTGTTACCTTGACCACGAGCCAGATACCGGCGCACAGCCACGTGCCGCAGGCGTTTTCCGCTACCGGCAATCTATCCAGTCCTGCCAATGGCGTGTGGGCGTCTTCAAGCCCGGCTACCGACTATGGCGATACTCCTCCCGGCATAGCCATGGATCCGGCTGCAATAGGCTCGGCTGGTGGATCGCAGCCCCACGACAACATGGTCCCGTTCCTGGTGATCAACTTTATTCTTTCGCTCTTTGGCATATTTCCGTCCCAGACTTAAGGTTTGTGAGCTTTGAAGAGGCAAAGAGCAAGGCGAAATCGTAGCAATCGGGGCCTCAGGCCCTTGAATTGACAAGGAGAAAAAAATGTCAGAGCCGTTTTTGGGAGAAATCAAGATTATCAGTTGGAATTTTCCGCCGAAGGGATGGACCTTCTGCAACGGGCAACTCTTGCCCATCAATCAGAACCAGGCATTGTTTTCCATCCTGGGCACTACTTATGGCGGAGATGGAAGAGTAACCTTTGGCTTGCCGAATCTGCAAGGCCGCTCGCCCGTGCATGTAGGCAATGGCATTGCCCTGGGCGAGCTCGGCGGGGAGACCGCGCACACGCTCAACATCTCCGAGGTGCCGGCCCATAACCATGTGCCGGTGGGGTCGTCCAATTCCCCCAGCTCCGCAAGTGCTTCTGGAAATCTCTGGGCGACTTCTACGAGTAATCTGTACAACAGCACCGCTGATTCTGCCATGAACCCGGCCTGCGTGCTACCGACAGGTGGCAGCCAGCCTCACGAAAACATGTCACCGTATTTGGTGTTGAATTTCATCATCGCGCTGCAGGGGATATTCCCCTCGCAGAATTAGGAGAGGAATCTCATGTCAAATCCATTTCTAGCGGAAATCAGAATCTTTACGGGAAACTTCGCGCCCAAAGGCTGGGCTTTATGTGACGGCCAACTCATGCCGATTAGCCAGAACACCGCCTTGTTTTCGCTGCTGGGTACAACGTATGGGGGGGACGGCAAGAGTAACTTTGCTATACCAAATCTTCAGGGTTGCGCGCCCATGCAGGCCGGGCAAGGACCAGGCTTGAGCTTGCGTGATCTGGGCGAGACCAGCGGTGAACAGGCCGTTACGCTGCTTCAGACCGAGATGCCCGCGCATAGCCACACGGCGCAGGCCACCGGTACGCCTAACCAGCCAAGCCCTACAAACAACGCCTGGGCGTCGGGGCAGAAAGGGTTCGGAAATCTCTATACATCTTCCAGCCCGCAGAATGTGCAGATGAACCCGTTTGGCACGTCGATCGCCGGCGGCAATCTACCCCACAACAACATGCCGCCCTTTCTCGGCCTGACATTTATCCTCGCGCTGCAGGGAGTCTTTCCGGCGCGAAGCTGAGCACGGCTCGTTCGAATATTGGCAAGCACAGGGGCCCGGGACCAACCCCCCGGGCCCTTTTGCATGTCGGGTAGAATAACCATCACTGCCGGGAACCAAAATGCCGATTGACCCACCCTCGAACGAGCCTCTGGAACGTGACGTACCGCTCTCCCAGTCCTTGATCTGGCGATTGCAGCGCCAGTTCTATGTTCAGCGCGGCCTCAAAGTCTGGACCGAGGACATGGTTCCCCAGTACATTACCAACAACCCTTTTATCACTGAGATCTATGCCCGTATCGTCTTCAATTTCCTTCGCGACTGTGGCCAGTTGTCATCCCAGAATCCGCTTCGCATTCTGGAACTCGGGGCCGGTCCCGGCAAATTCTCTTATCTGTTTTTGCGCCAGCTTACGGCCTTGTTGCGTGCCGCCAATATCGGTCTCGATACCGTGCGCTATTGCATGACCGATTGTTCGGAAAGCTTGATCGAACCCTGGCGCACAAACAGTTACCTCGCTGAGTTTGTCGCTTGTGGAATCTTGGAATTTGAACTGTTCCAAGTCGGCGAAGAAACCAAATCCCAGTATGTCAGCGGAAAAGCATCAAAAACGGGCAAAGGGCCTCTCGTCCTGATTGCGAACTACGTCTTTGACAGCCTCCCGCAGGATGCCTTTGTCATCAAGGAAGGGCAAATCTCCGAAGCCTTGATAACCACCACCGCCCCCAGCGGCGGAGATGGCACGGTCGAAGCCCTGTCACGCCTGCAGCTCGCATATAAGAATGTCAGCCTGTCGCCGAACCGCTATCCGGAGCAGTCCTGGAATGACATATTGGAGCACTATCGCAGCCATTTGCCTGCTGCCACGGTGTTGTTTCCCTCCGCTACTCTCAAAACCCTGCAGCAGCTAGGAAACATCACCGATGGCAGAATGCTCGTCCTGGCCGCCGACAAAGGATATCCTCACGAAGACGAGTTGCTGTTCTCCCAGGGGGCGCCGGTGCTCGAATTCCACGCTGCCGCCAACTGTTTTTCCCAGATGGTCAACTTCCATGCCATCGGAAAATATTTCCAGACCATCGGAGGAGAGGCATTTACACCCGATAAGCACTCTGCCAGCCTGTGCATCTGTGCCTTCCTTCAGCACAGGTCAGGCGATCACTTCCCAGCAACCAAGGCAGCTTACCAGGAGGCGCAGGCGGTGCTTGGTCCTGACGACGTGTTTACCTTGTTGGCTTGGTTAAATCCTCATATGGAAGAAATGTCGGTGCCCCAGATACTGTCAACCCTCAGGCTCACTCGCTGGGATCCCGTGGCTCTGCTGCGGCTGTTTCCCGTGCTTGCCCGGCAGCTTCGAAGCGTATCCGCCGATCGCAACGACCTCCGCAACGCCGTGATGCGCACCTGGGCCAACCACTATCCGGTGAATCCCAGTGAAAATGTCCTGGCCTTCAACTGTGGAGTTATTTTGCTCGAATTGCAGTTCTTCGCGGAAGCTCTCTCTATGTTCAAGACATCAGAACAGATATTCGCGCCCTCTGCTGCCACCAGTTACAACCTGGGCCTATGTTCTCTGGGGTTGGGACGCTCTTCCGAGGCACTAGCTTTCATGGTGGAGGCCTGCAACCTGGATCCCACCTTCGAGCCAGCCAAACTCTCTCGCCGCAAGCTGGAGGCCGAAAATGCTGAAACCAAAAAATAGCAACCCATTTATTTTCTATAATTTACATGGCTATATTGCACCATAAATGGTGCAGTATAAGCGCTTGAGAAACTTGATTATTTTGCAAGTTTTTAAGATAGGCTTTCAGGACTGAATGCTGATTGCTGACTGCTTTCTTAATTCCGGCTTGCCAGATTTCGACGAATGGAAAGAATCACTGCCCGGATATCATCCGCATCCGACGCCTCAGGCAGCATCTTCAAATAATCCTCAAAGTCCATGAGAGCATTGCGCATTTGTCCGAGGTTGTAGCGCAGCGCCGCTCGCTGCTTCACATCTTCCGGCGATCGCGGATAAATCGCCAGGATCAGGTCGGCCATGACCAGCGCCTTGCGGAAATTCCGGCTCGATAGATAAATGGTTTTCAGGTTATTCAGCAGACGCGTAAGCCAGCGCCGCCGGCTTACGCAGGAGAGAAATTCCGATTGCAGTTGCATCTGGCCGGAATAAATCTGGTCCAGCCGTTTCTGGCACTCCTGCGGCGTCAGCAAAGACCCGCCGTGAAAAGGATCAAGAATTACCTGCCGCCCATCCACATCGTAATGCTTGAGCAGAAAGTGTCCCGGCATCCCCACCCCGAACAGCGGCAGTCCGATGCGTCGCGCCACTTCTTCGTACACCAGCGCCAGTGTTATCGGGATCCCCATCTTGCGGTCGAGAACTTCATTCAAAAACGAATTGCGGGGATCGTAATAATCTTGCACGTTGCCGCGGAAATGTTCTTCACCAAAGATCACAGTATTGAGGACGTTAATGGTTTCCGGGGCCGTGGGATTGCGTGCGAGGCGCGATCGTACCCGCTGCGCCAGCGCCTGCAAGATTGCCAGGTAAAGATCAGAGTCAAGCTGCGGATATTCTGTGCGGGCAATGGCCAGAGCGGCGCGTGCCAGGTCAATGCGCTCATCTTCAATGTTGCTATTCACGAGCGCAGTGAATTCTGCTAAAGCGACTGGAGAGGCGCTGTTTCCAGTTGACGCCATAGGGGTATCTTACACAATTTGAGGCAATTGAGAGCGCCAGTCTATTTGAACAGGTTCTTCAGAACAAAGAGAGCATTGGCGGGGCGCTCCGCCAAACGCCGCATGAAATATGGATACCACTCCGACCCAAAGGGGATATACACGCGCATCTGCCAGCCATCCTGGACAAGCTTGCGCTGCAGATCGCGCCGGATTCCATAGAGCATCTGGAACTCAAAAGCATCGGATGAAATCTTTTCGGTTTTGGCGAACTCCAATGTCGCTGCAATCATCTTCTCGTCGTGCGTGGCGATGCCGTGATAGACGCCGCTCTTGAGCAGCATCTTCATGAGCCGTATGTAGTTCTGGTTGACCTCCGGCATCTTCTGGAAAGCCAGCTCCGGTGGCTCCTTGTAAGCTCCCTTGCACAACCGGATCCGAATTCTCTCCTGCAGCAACCGTTCAACATCTTTTTCACTGCGGCGCATATAAGCTTGAATGACGGCGCCGACGTGGCCCTGGTGTCTGTCCTGGCCGTGCAACTCATGAACGAAATCCAATGTGCGCTGCGTATAGGGTGAACCCTCCATATCTATACGCACAAAGTTGTTGTTGCCAGTGGCATGTTCCACCAGGCTGTGAGTGATGTCGCGTGCCAGCTTCTCATCCACATCCAGGCCCAGGGAGGTAAGCTTCACGCTGACGTTGGCGTCGAGCTTGCGTGCTTGAATTTCATCCAGAAGGCGATGGTAAAGATCGGCAGTATGCTGCGCCTCTTCGATGCGGGTGACGTTTTCGCCAAGATTATCCATGCTTACCGAGCAGCCGGCGCTGTTGACCTCTTTGGCGGCCTGCAACACGTCTTCCAACTCTGTGCCGGCGACAAAGCGATGTGAGAGTTTCCGCCCCAGGGATGATTTTTCCGACATCGAGCGCAAAGACTGGCTCTGCGAGAGTCCAATAAAGAAAGCTCGTAACAATGAATGACCCTTTAGTTTTTAATTTTTAGTTGAATTTTTGAACACATGCACGTCTGTATCACACGCTATGCCCGATCCGAGCCACATGCTTTTAGTGTACAAAACTTCACACGATGGGCCCAATAGGTATGAATCTTAGGAAACAGCAGGCAGGGAAATCGGAGCGGCACAGTGCACAGAAGAGCAAGAATGCGCCCAATCACTGGCGATAAATTCTTCCACGGTCAGGGGCTTGGCAAATAAATAGCCTTGTGTCAGGCCGATTCCGGCCTCCGCCACCGATTCCATGTCCAGGGTGTCTTCCACACCTTCGGCCACGACTTGGGCATTAAATTTTGAGGCGAGCTGCGCAATTGAACCCAGGACCGCTCTCCGATAAGGGTCTTCATGCGAACCGCGCACCACGTAGGAATCAATCTTGAAATAGTCGGGTTTGCAATCGAGCATCATGCGATAGTTGGAATAACCCAGTCCAACATCGTCCAGGGCAATGCTGATGGAATGCTCGCGCAGCCGGATGAGTGCTTTCTGAAGACTGGGCTCCCAGAAAGGTTTTTGTTCCACGATTTCGATAATCAATGAAGAAAGCGGAATGCCTTTTTCTTCGGCCGTACTTACAAGGAAAGGAATAAAGCCGGGGTCGCGTCCCAAAGTAGAGGCGTGAATATTGATCGAGATGAGGAAGTTTCCAGGCAGGCGGGACGCGCCTTCCAGAGCAGTTTGCACGCAGGCGCGGTCCACAGTGTTTTCTTCGTGTTTCAGGCGCACATATTCGAAAAGCACACCTGCGGTTTCGAGGTTTGTGCCTTTAGGCCCACGCATGAGGCTTTCTAGGGCGTGAAGAGTGGGTCGACCGGATCCATTAGAATTGAGCGCGATGACAGGCTGAAATCTTACGGTTAGTCCACCTGGCGCCAGGATTGCATTTAGCCCGGAGGGCTCCTTCATGCGCATACTTCATTCTCTAGTAGGCTCTCGACAATCTGCGCGACTTCGGGAAGCGGTTGTGGCTTGTGCAGGAAAAAATCAACTCCCAACCGCCAAGCTTCGCCTTCCATTTCAGCAGTGCCATAAGCGGTCATGATGATAACGCGCGCCGAAAAACAGCGTTGGCGCACAAAAGCAACTAATTCCAGGCCTTCCGCCGCCTGGATGCCGGTCAATCGCATGTCGGCGATCACCAGGGCGTAATGCATGTTTGAGATTAGGGCCTCGGCTTCTTCGAGCTCCCGGGCGCAATCCACCTCGTATCCACACGTGGTGAAGTACTCACGCATGGCAAACAGGATCGGTTCTTCATCATCAACGACTAATATCTTCCGGGGCATGGAAACATTAATGCACGTTTAGAGCCAAACTGGAAGGGGGTGTTATGCTGTTAAGATATTAAAAATAAATGACTTATTTAATTTCCAGCTTATGGAATAAAGCCGCAAATCTAACTCTTGGACAATAATATTCTAAAGTCTGGACAGGGGAATCTGATAGCGCTTAACCATGTTATAGAGGGAGCTTCTTGGGATTCCGAGCCGTTTGGCGGCAGCTTCTACCCGCCCTTTTTCTTCGCGGAGAACAAGTTCAATGTGCCGCCGCTCTACCTCTTCCAGCGTCAGGTCAGCGGCATAGCCGCCATTGGTATTTTCTGCCGGCTGTAACGGAATAGCGGCAGCTTCAAGTTTCAAGTCCTGTCGTTGAATAAGATTTCTTTCACCCAGCAGAACGGCGCGCTCCAGGACATTGCGTAACTCGCGAATATTTCCCGGCCAGGGGTAGTGCTGAATGGCATCCGTTGCTTCCGGGGAAAGATGGTATTCACCGCGTCCTCGATCGAGCGAGAGCCCCTCAAGCATATGTTCCGCCAATAAAGGAATGTCCTCGGGCCGCTCGCGCAATGCCGGTGTGCGCAACGGCAAAGTGCTAATGCGGAAGAACAGGTCTTCGCGAAAGTGCTTTTCCACCACCATGTTGCGCAGGTTCTGGTGAGTAGCTGCAATCAGGCGAATATCCACTACACGGTCGCGGACTTCGCCCAGACGCCGGAAACGTTTTTCTTCCAGGACTTTGAGGAGTTTGGGTTGCACCTGCATATCAACGTCGCCGATTTCATCCAGAAACACAGTTCCCTTGTGCGCAACTTCCAGCAACCCGCTCTTGGCTGCAACGGCGCCGGTGAATGCGCCCTTTTCATGCCCAAACAATTCGGTTTCGAGAAACTCGCGGCTCAAGCCGGCGCAATTCAGGTCTACAAAAGCTTCATCGGTGCGGGTGGAGTTCTGGTGCATCCATCCTGCCAGAATGCTCTTTCCGGCGCCGGTTTCTCCCTGGATCAATACCGGACTCTCAGTGGCCGCAACTTTTCTGGCTTCCTCTTCCAACTGGCGGATCAACACGCTGGTGCCGATAAAAGGATTGATTTCCCGGCTGCGCGACTGGCGTGATTTGCCTGCCATTTCTTTGCGGCGGCTGCGCTGATTTTCCAGGACCCTTTGCAGCACTACTAACAGCGCGGGAAGCTCGACCGGTTTGGTGATGAATTGTTCAGCTCCCTCTTTAATGGCGCGCACTGCCAGATCAATGCTTCCATGGCCGGTCAAAACCACGACGGGCAGAGCAGCGTTGATCTCTTTCAGGCGCGGCAGAAGCTCCAGGGCATTGCCATCGGGAAGGGAATAATCCACAAGAACAAGGTCGGAAGGCGCACTTCGGAATATCTCCAGGGCGGACTTGCAGTTTTCCGCCTCGGTCACGTCAAAACCGTGAGCATCCAGAAAATTGCGGATGCCAAAACGGATTCCGGACTCATCATCCACGATCAGGATTCGATTTCTGGCCATCGTTAGTTTTCAGCCCTCAAGGGCAGCCTGGGAGCAACTGTAGAAGTCTTTTAACTGAGATTGAGCAGAATGTCCAGCGACTCTTTGTCATGAAGCGCTGGCGGTCTGCTCCTGCTCTTGCTCCGCGGACGCCGAATACGGCAGGCTCACTCGCAGGACTGCGCCTCCTTTCGGATGATTAAAGGCCACCACCTTTCCACCGTGGGCTTCAACAATGCGTTGAACAATGGGCAGTCCCAAACCGGTTCCGCCGCGCCGCTTGGTGAAAAAGGGTTGAAAAATCTTGGGCAAATCAATATTGCGAATGCCCGGCCCATGGTCTTCAATGAAACAGGAAATCCATGGTTGTCCGTCGGTCCGCCATATCTGGGCCCTGACCGTGACTGTGGCGCCGGCTGGCGAATGCCGAATTGCATTATCGATGATGTTCTGAAAAACCTCTGTCATGCGCATCTGGTCCATGCGCATAATCACGTCGCGCAGATTCGCCGTATTCAGAACCTGCACCTGCGATTGCTCAGCCAGCATAGAGCAATTCTGGATCGCACGGTCCAGGACGACTTGTAAGGACTCCTCCACCAGTTCCAACTTGGCCGGCTTGCCATACTCGAGCAATTCACTCATGAGATCGTTGAGCCGCTTGATCTCCCGTTTAAGCACGTCAAGGTATTGTTGCTGCCCTTCCTGCCTGTCAAACTTGGCCTCCAGGGCATCGAGGGTGGCAGAAATACAGAACAGCGGATTGCGCACCTCATGCGCTACACCTGCCACCAATGCGCCCATGGTAGACATGGTTTCGTTGCGCCGCAGAGAGGCCTGAAGCTCAACCATGGGAGTAATATCGCGCAAGGCGACGATAAAGCGGTCAAGCTTGCTTTCGGTCTCAGTAGCGGGAACAACGTAGACCAGCAGGTCCCAGCTTTTCCCGCTGAATTCGTCATAGACCTGCAATGTCTTAGGGCGCTCCTGGTCGGCCACAATGCCCTGCACAATCTCGCCCGCGGCGACCCACGGCTGATGTTCGCCGAAGGACTGCAAAGGCTTGCCCAGCAAATCGGGAAAGTTTCTTCCGGTCAAATCACGCGCCGCCCGGTTCAGGCGCACCACGATCCCATGCTGATCAACCATGAAAATAGGGAACTGGATAGAATCGAACGTCAGCCGCCACTCGTGCGCAGCGCTTTGCACCGCCAGGTGGAGTTGTGCCTGCGCCTCTTGCGCCTTACGCTTTTGTTCGAGCAAAACCTGCTCCTGAAGCGAGCGCCGGTAGCTGTCATAGAGCACACCAACTGCGTTGACCAGCGCTTCGATCTTCTGTTGCTCGACGACGCTGTATCCTCCGGGCCGATTGGCAACCGCGATCATGCCCACGACCACCGTTTCCTTGTGGATGGGCACACCCAGGAAGCTCTTAAGAGGTGGATGGCCCGGCGGCAGGCTTCCGGCAGCCTGCGGATCAGAAGCAGGGTTATTTGCGGTAATCGCCTTTCCCGATGTGATGACGCGCCCAAAAAGGTTCTCCAGGTTGGGGAATGCCAGATAGCCGAGCTTTTTATAGGTCTGCAGCGCGGTTTCATAGAATTCCCGGTTTGTCTCCTGGTCCCAGATAATTCCGTCGTGCGCAAGCACGCGCAGCTCGTCTTCTACGACAACGCCTACAAAACCATATTCGCTTTGAGTTTGCGTAAGCGCGCCATGCAATAAGATCCGGCTGGCGCTGTTCCAATTGCCGGTCCCGAGAAATTCAGTCATGGCAGAGCTGACCGTGCGCAACTGTTCGGTAATCATCTGCAGCTCAAACTCGGTGCTCTTGCGCTCCGTTAAGTCAATTACGTTGGCCAGCACCAGTTCAGATTGTCCGTATTGAACGATTGAGCCCCGGATTTCCACATCAATCAGAGATCCGTCTTTTCTCCTGTACTTGCGGTTGGCAATTTGAATGCGGCGTTCCTGCAAGGTCCTCCGCACGTTGGCGTCGACACTTGCGGGCGTATCTACCACGATGTCATAAAGTTTCAGCTTTTTAATCTCGTCGGGCCGGTATCCCAGCATGGCCAGCATGGCTGCATTGGCTTCCTGAATCCGCATGTTCAGCGGATCAACCACAAAAATGCCCTCCGAAGACTGCTGTACCAGTGAGCGGTAGCGCTCCTCGCTGATACGCAATAATTCTTCCGCCTGCTTTCGTGACGTGACATCACGCGAGATCGAAAGGATACGGCCGTCGGCCAACGCCTTGACCGAGGCTTCCACGAACACCGTGCTTCCATTCTTGTGCCGAAGCCTGCGCTCGACACGCAAACTGCTGCCGGGCTGCATTCCAGGGATCTGTTGGAGGAAACGGTCATAATCCTCCGGCAACAAAAGATCTTTTGTCTTGGCCTGCAACAGCTCCTGGCGGGTGTAGCCCAGCATCTTGCAGAACTGGGAGTTGAGGTCCAGGTATTTGCCGGCGTGATCAATAATCAGGATGGCATCGGAGGCCTGCTCCATCAGCATGCGATAATTCGTTTCACTGGCTCGTAAGGCGCGCTCAGCTTCTTTGCGGTCGGTTACATCTGTGGAAATGCCGAACGCTCCGGTGATATTGCCTTGCCCGTCGCGCAGCGGCCGCACGTGCGTCTCAAAGATGCGCCTTCTCCACGGCATTTCAAAAGAGCTTTCATCGCCTTTCAGGGCGCGCAAGGTGCAGGCAATGGGCAGATAGGCGGGGTCGTCAGTCCTCAGATATTCAAACAGGGTTGAGCCTACGCCCTCCCCCGGTCTGAGGCCGACGGCCGCGAGTCCCGAGCCTTGGGACGATAAAAAACGCAGGTTGCGGTCCACCGTCCAGAGCACTGCCGGCTGCTGCTCGACCAACAAACGGATCTCGGCCTCGCTCTCGTGCAATTGCAGTTGCGATTGCTTCTGCTGTTTGGCCAACAGCATGATGGTTCCGAGGGCCATGCCAAATTCGGCGAAGAGGTTCAGGAAAAAACCGGAGCTTTCAAAGGGCAGCAGATCAGATCCAAGAAACATGGCAGGCACGGATGAATCCCGCCTGATAAATGCAATCAAACTATAACCGGCAAGGACAAGCACATTGGCGCCCCAGAGGAGGCACGAAGCCGCCAGGGTCTTTGCCGCTGTTCCTTCCTTTTGCCGGCGAGACCAGAAAACTGCAGCGCAATACCAGAAAGACCCGCCCAGAAGTACCTGGCGCGGAAAAGTGCGAAGGAGGATACCAAAAGTCGAATTCGGCTCAAAGCTGGGAATTGCGCTAAAAACCAGCGGAGCAAAGGGAATTGCGCTAACCAGCAAGGCTGCTAGTAACGCGAGCACGGTGGCCCGAAGCCATCCGCCCTGGTTTTCCGGGTCATCAAAACTTCGTGCGCCATACGACAAATAAATCGGCTCCAGGAATCCCGCAATCGTGGCCAAGGTGATCAAGACCAGGCGGAGCTGCGACGATTCTGGAAGTTGAAACGCCAGGGCATGTGCCCCAAGGAAAACAGCAAAGGCCGACCAGGCCTGGATCCACCAGCGGAAAAATTCACGCTGCTGCCGGTAGGCACGGAGAATAATGAAGAAAAGCAGGATCAGAAATAAAGTCAGTAGTCCCTCTAAGACCAGAAACAACTGCAATACGGAGGGTTGAGGGGTCACGGGACTTTCCTTACCTGAAAGCTCTTGAATTGGGAGCTTAATTTTGCTGCCAAATCACATGCAAAGCAAATGAAATCTTGGGGAGAGCACCATTTTGGCACAAAAGAGGCATTACTCCAAAGCTGAACTCAGATGAACGCCCTATAAAAAGTCTTCCCGAAGAAGCCTGGGCCCACAGGCTTCCCTTATAATCGGTAGGAACCACTGAAAATAGAGAAAGGCCCTCGAATCTCGCTTTGAGCACCATTTCGTCTGACATTGCTAATGTAGATTCCCCTGCTGACCCTGGATCTTTATCCAGACCGCGTCCAAGCCCCGTGCTTTTCGTGATTTTGATTACTTTGTTTTGGGCTGCGATTTATATTCCGGGGCTCTTCCGGCCTGCTCTTCTTGATGATGCCGATACCGTGCACGCCGAGGCCGCCCGCGAGATGCTTACCCGTCATGATTGGGTGACCCTGTATGCCAACGGGGTACGCTATCTGGAGAAAGCCCCTTTACAGTATTGGGCAGTTGCGCTCTGCTACAAGCTTTTCGGGGTTTCGGAGTGGAGCACGCGCCTGCCGCTCACCCTCGCCGTGCTGCTGTTGGCCCTTGTTCTCTACCGGCTGGGAAGCTGGGTGTATGGCCCCAGGGCTGGCTTTTATGCCGGGCTGATCATCGTTACCTCGTTCGGTCCTTTTATATATACGCGATTTTTTATCCCCGATTTAATTGTTGGATTGTTGCTGACCGCCGGTCTCGGCTTCTTTCTCTTGGGGCTGAATGAGCCTAAGCCCTCGCTGCTTGCCTGTTGGGGGCTGGCGGTCACCGCTGCGTTGAGCGTGCTGGCAAAAGGATTGATTGGGATCATCTTTCCCGGGGCCATAATTTTTCTCTATCTTCTGTTGACGAAAAACCTCCGCCATCTGCTGCGCATGAGATTGGTGTCGAGCGCGCTGGTTTTTCTTGCGGTGGCCGCTCCCTGGCACATTCTGGCTGCATTGGCCAATCCGCCCGCAGGCAAGGCCAAGGGCTTCCTCTGGTTTTATTTCGTCAATGAACACTTCAAGCGCTATCTGGGCACGCGTATTCCCAAGGATTACGACACGGTGCCTCTGTGGCTTTTCTGGGGATTGCTTCTGATATGGCTGCTCCCCTGGAGCGCATTCCTGCCGCAAGCTGTTGCTCGCGTACGGCAAGCATGGAAGGATTTTTACCGTGCGCCCGCGCTTGAGCCGCGCGCAACTCTGCTGTTCGCGCTCTGGCCCGCGGCCATCATGTTATTTTTCAGCTTTTCTACTCGGCAGGAATATTACGTTCTGCCGGCGCTGCCCGGTCTTGCGCTGCTGATCGGCGCGTGGCTCGCACGTGAATCGCAGTCCGGCAAAGGCCCGGAAAAAAGCGGATTGATCTCCTCGTGGATTTTTTTCGCCATTGGGTTTGTGGTTTTTGTTGCGGCAATGGTGCTGGGGACCCTGTCCAGCGCGCCGGCTCCGGGCTATGACATTGCCGAGTTGCTTCGCCGCGACCCTTCCCGCTACGCGCTCTCCTTCGGACATTTTCTTGATCTCACGCCCCAGGCCTTGGGCGCCTTCCGCATTCCGTTGATGGGGACTGGCATCGCCATGCTGCTGGGCAGCACCGCAAGCCTTTTCTTTCGCAAGCGCTGCAAGCCTGTGATAGCGAATCTTTGTTTGGCGGTGATGATGGTTGCCATGCTTGCCTGCGCATTGCAGGGATTCACCATCTTTGAGCCGGTCATCTCTTCCAAGCAGCTTGCCCTGGCCGTCGAAAAACAATACAAGCCGGGCGATGTGATCGTGATTAATGGAGAGTACGAGGAAGGTTCAACCATGAACTTCTACACAGGGATTCAAGTCCACGTGCTCAAAGCCACGCACAACCTCTGGTACGGCTCGCTCTTTCCCGATGCTCCGCCAATCTATGAGAACGACGAGAGCTTTCTGAAGCTCTGGAACTCCCGAACGCGCGTCTTCCTCTGGACCGAGGCGGAAAATGTTCCAGCCACGCTTCATGATCTGGTCACCTACCAGGTCGCCCGCCGCGGCGGGAAGGTGATTTTAAGCAACCAACCAAACCGGCAGTAAGAAGATGGTGTGGCACAGCCGTCCCCGGCTGTGGCGATGTTGTGCAGGACTGATTTCTCCGCGTCTCCGCGGTTGTCAACCCACAAATCTTGGATCACGTGCCGGCTTCAATCGCCTGCGAAATCTCTTCCCACTCCGCCAACAACTCTTCCAACGTTTTGCGTCTGCTCGCCAGCAACTCCTGCACCCGCCGAGTCTCTTCCGCATTCACAAAGGTCTGTAAGCTGTTTTCACACTCAGCAATTCCGGCCTCAACCCGCGTGATCTCTTTTTCTACCTCATGACAACGCTCTTGCATTTGCTTCAGGCGAATGGGGTTCATTCGCTTTGAGCGGCCATCATTTGCCGTTTCAGGGGAAGGGAGTTCTGGCGCCGCAACCGATGGCAGGCCATTGCCGGCCTTCACTTCCTGAGCAGCAGGGGCTGCAGCGTTCTCTTTCCGCCAGAGATAATCCTCGTAATTGCCCGGAAACACGTGCACCTGGCCATCACTCACTTCGAAGATGCGAGTGGCCAGTTTGTCAATAAAGTAGCGGTCGTGCGAGACAAAGACTACGGTGCCGGTGAAAGACTCCAGGGCATCCAGGAGAACATCTTTGGCGCGCATGTCGAGATGGTTGGTGGGTTCATCGAGTAGCAGGAAGTTCGAAGGATGCAGCAGCATGCGCGCCAGGGCATAGCGGTTGCGTTCGCCTCCGCTCAGCACTCCAATCGGCTTGAAAACATCATCGGCAGAAAAGAGGAAGCAGCCCAGCAGGTTGCGCAACTCGGTCTGGGTAGAGCGCGGCGCAACCTCGAAAATATCTTCAAGCAACTTGGCATCTGGATTCAGCTCTTTGTATTGGTCCTGGGCAAAGTAATCGCGCTCAACGTTGTGGCCGACTTCATAGCTTCCGGAAGTAAGCGGCTCGCTCCCGGTGAGCAGCTTGATCAACGTTGATTTTCCCGCGCCGTTGATCCCCACCAGGGCAATGCGGTCACCGCGCTCAATGACAAAATTCACGCCTGCCAGGACCTGCTTAGCGCCGTAGCTCTTGGCGACGTCAATGAATTCAGCGACCTTCCGTCCACTGGGTTTAGGTTGCGGAAAAGTAAAGTGAATGGTCTTTTCGTCCGGCGGAACTTCGACCTTCTCCATCCGCTCCAGCTCTTTGATCCGGCTCTGCACCTGTTTCGCCTTGGTCGCCTGATAGCGGAAGCGATTGATGAATGCCTCCAGTTGTTCAATCTTGTCGCGCTGGTTGCGGTAGGCGGCCTCAAGTTGTGCGCGACGCTCAGCCTTCTGCGCCAGGTAGCGGTCGTAGTTGCCGCTGTAGAAGTGCACTCGCTGGTTCCAGATTTCCAGGGTTTTGCTGACGGTGACATCCAGAAAATAGCGGTCGTGCGAGATCAGCACAAAGGCATGAGGATACGACTTCAGATAATCCTCCAGCCAGTTGCGGCTCTCCAGATCAAGGTGGTTCGTCGGCTCATCCAGCAGCAGAAGGTTTGGTTTTTGCAGCAGCAATTTGCCCAGGGCAATGCGCATTTGCCAACCGCCGGAAAATTCTTCCGTGCGCCGCGTCCAGTCGCTTTTCCCGAACCCAAGTCCGGTGAGCACGCTGCCCACCTGCGCCTCCAGCGCGTAGCCATCCCGTGTGCGGAATTCGCTATCCAGGCGGTGATGGCGCTCGGCGACCTCCTCGTACTCTTTGCTTTCCGGATCGAACTCTGCCATGAGCCGGGTCAGAGTCTCAAGCTCCGTCTCCATTGCCAGCAGCCCGGAGAAAACCTGCATGCACTCTTCAAAGACCGTGCGGCCCGAAAGAGCAAGCCCATCTTGCGGAAGATAGCCGGTCGTGATTCCCTTGGTGGCCGTCAGACTTCCGTAATCCAGCGACTCGATTCCCGCCAGCACCTTAAGCAGAGTGGATTTGCCCGTGCCGTTCGCGCCCACAATCCCCACGCGGTCGCGTAGAGTGACCAGCCAATCGAGTTCCTGAAAAAGCACTTTGGGGCCGAAGCGCTTGCCGGCGGCAGACAGTTGAATCATCGGAAGTAACCTTGCGCTTTTATTGTCTCATCCTGGCTGGCAGGGCATGGCGTTTAAAGCCGAAACATAACTGCCGTTCCAAACCTGGCAACTGTCTTTGACAGGTGGTCCCATTGTGGTATCAAAACCTTAACACCTGAGCAAACGTGGATTACCATTGTTCCTGGAAGTGTGTCCGGCATTCAAGAATGCAGGGGTTTCGGCCTTTAAGGATCTTTGAAAACCTACACCAGTCTCCGTTGCCCCCGTATTTCATTGAATCTAAATGATTAAGAACGTACCCCAAGCTGGCAAGGGGGTGGGGGGATTCTGAAAAACCGCTCCGCCCAAATCCGCGTTCATCTGTGGTGAAATCTTTTTGCTTTTCCGTGCGCCTCAGCGTCGACGCGGTTAGCTTCTTCCATTGGAGCTGCGAGTTGGGAGCTGTCGTACCCCAGCTAGTCCCCCGCCCGGCACCGATTGTCGCCAGTAATGACGCGGGTTAGCGCTGATTTTAGGGTCTCCAATCACTAGTTAGCAAGTGGGGGTGGGGGTGGCAAAAACGCCCGCCCCAAGCCTTTCCTGAGGACTGACGACTGAGGACTGCGGACTCTCTACGTATGTGCTGTTTGCTTCCACAGCTCGGCAAGATTATGAATGACGTCGGGAGCAGCGTCCCCTAGAACCACGTAGCGCAATCCGCCCTGGCTCCAGCTTTCAATACTTAACCCTGTGAGTTCGGAAACGGAAGGATTATTTTGCAGCTTCCACTCCGGCCTGTCTTCGAAGATGAAGACGGAAATGCGGTGCTGCTTATACTGGCATAGGAGTTCGGCAGCGGGAGATTGCTGAAAATATGCCAGTCTTCCCCCTAACAGTGAATAGGGGGTGTTTTGCAGCTCCGGCGGATCGAAGCTGAAAGAAATCTTTCCCTGAAACCATGGCTTGACCGTGTGCTTATCGCTGGAGAGCACATCCAGCGGAGCGGTGGTGGCCAGAGTAGCAGTATGGATGTCAGCCAGCTCGCGAAGCGGCTCCTGCTGTTGAGGTCTAAGCACAGGATAGAACACCAGCACGGCAAGCAACACCACGGCCGCTGTAGCCAGCGCCGGCAGCCAGCTCCACTGCCAGGAGCGCGATTTCTTCGTCGCAAGATTCTGCAAGACTTTTTTCCGCAGCTCCAGGGGAGCTTCGGATTTGTATTTATTGCCGGCGGTTTGAGTAACACGTTTGAGCTGCAACTGCTCCACGAGGTCCACAGAGCAGAAGCTGCAGGCGCGCAGATGAGCATGCAACTCCGCGCTCTCTTCCGGAGAGAGTTCGGAATCTACAAAAGCGTCAATTTTTTCGCGCCAAAGATCGCAAGCCATAATTAATAGTAAGCAGTTATCCCAATTTCCCGGCGGTAGTCCGGGGCTTTACACCCGGCTGCTTCTCCAGTAACTCGCGGACGGCTTTTCTCGCCCGCGACAACCGCGACATCACCGTTCCCACCGGGATAGAAAGAGTTTCCGCTATCTCCTGATACTTCAATTCCTCCACATCGCAGAGCAGCAGCACCTCGCGGTAATGCACCGGTAGTTGCTCGATAGCTTCTGCCACGGCTTCGTGGCTGGTCCGCTCCAGCAAAATTGATTCCGGGGTGTGCCGGTCCGCTCCTGCTATATTTTCTTCCTCTTCCGGCTCCAGGCTGACGGTCATCCGCGTGGCCAATCCCGTGCGGGAATTCAGGAAAGAATTCCGCAGGATGCGGAACATCCACGCCCTGAAATTCGTCCCCGGCTCAAAAGAAGAGAAGCCTTTGAGCGCCTTGGCGTAGGTTTCCTGAACGAGGTCCTCCGCCTCCTCGCGGTTCTGGGCCAACCAGCGCGCAAAGTTATATAGGGAATCGAAGAGCGGCATGGCCAACTCCTCGAATTCGCCTCGTTTGGCTTCCTCCGGATTCACTGCTTGTAAGCTTAAACCAAAATCCTCGAAATTTATTCCAGCGGCCGAGTATTTTGTAAAGCTGGAATAAAAGCGACTCCTGGCGGTTTTCCAAGGCAGCAAGCAGCCTAATAGGTCGACCTAAAAAGCTTCGTTGTTGTACAGGAGTAGAGCTTCATCTTTACTTCTCCTCTAACCCTTCCGGCGGGCATACCGCTCTCCTGGAACGAACGGTGCATGCCGGAGGGGCCTTTTTCAAAACGCACGATAGGGTTTTGAAACTTGAAACTGTTTTTAGAAAACCGGCAACTGGTAACCGGCGGCTGGGGAGCTTGCCGCTTAGTGCATGGCTACTTCGCTGCCGCCCTGCGCGTGTTTGGGCCTCTGCATCAGGAAGATCAGCGGGAACATTCCGGCAAAGGTCAAGGTCAGAATGGCGAAGACATCGTTGTAAGACATGATGGCGGCCTGCTGCTTGATCATGCCGAATAGTATGACGTACGCCTGGTGCGTTGCGGTGACCACGTCGGATCCGCGGGCTGTCAACATGGAAATGATTTTGGAGAGCGTATTCTGCGTCAGCAGGTTGTAGATGCTCACATGCCCACTCAGGTCGCTGGTGTGCACTTGCGCGCGACGCGTCTGAATGCTCAGCACAGACGCAATTCCGATGCTGGCGCCGATGTTGCGCATCAGGTTGAAGAGACTGGTGGCGTTCCCCATTTTTTCCCTGGGAATCCGATCATTGGTGATGGTGGTCAGGGGCACGAACAGGAAGCCCATGGAGGCGCCCTGAATAATCAGCGGCCAGAAGAAGTTCCAGTACCCGACGTCCAGGCTCAGATGAGAAAACTTCCAGAAGCTGAACGTCGCTACCAGGATGCCCGTTCCCAGCAGGCGGCGCGCCTCAATCTTGCTCATCAGAATACCGACGACGGGCATCATGATGAATGAGCCCAGTCCGCGGGGAAGCATGGCAACACCGGCCTGCACCGCGGAGTATCCCATCAGCGTCTGCAGGAGCAGGGGCACCAGAGTTGTGCTTCCGTAGAGAACGAATCCTAAAACGGTCATGAGAAATACGCCGGTGGCGTAGCTGCGGTTCTTGAAGACATGAAGGTCCACTACAGGATGTTCAGCCATAAGCTCCCGGACCACAAACAGCGTCAGTCCGCCGATCGCCAGAACAGCGAGAGTAGTGATGAAACGCGAGGAGAACCAATTGTCCTCTTGCCCTTTATCGAGCATGATTTGCAGTGCGCCGATGCCGACCGCCAGCAACCCAATGCCCCAGTAATCTATCTTTGCCGTAGCGCGCTTGATGTATGCCGGATCGAAGACAAAGAGATAAGTCATGACGAGCGAGAGGATGCCAATGGGCACGTTGATGTAAAACACCCAGCGCCAACTGTAGCTATCGGTAAGCCAACCGCCCAGCACCGGACCGAGCATTGGAGCTACAACAATGCCCAGAGCCCAGAAAGCCATCGCCTTGCCACGGTCTTTGGGAGGAAACACCTCCAGCAAGATCGCCTGCGAAAGCGGCTGCAATCCGCCGCCGGTTGCGCCCTGAATGATCCTGCAAAAAATGAGGAACGGCAGGTTAGGGGCAAAGCCGCATAAGAACGAAGAAATCGTAAATCCTGTAACCGAAGCCATAAGCAGGCGTTTGCGGCCGAAGTAGTTGGCCAGCCAGCCGGTCATGGGAAGGATGATTGCGTTCGCAACCAGATAAGATGTCAGCGCCCAGGTGGCCTCGTCCGGCGTGGAGGAAAGCGAGCCGGCAATATGGGGAAGTGAAACGTTGACCACCGTGGTATCGAGCACCTCCATGAATGTGCTGGTCATCACGGTGATGGCCACAATCCAGGGATTGACCAGTGGAATGCCGCTCTTCGTATTCAGCGGATTGATTGGAGTCATCGTCCTTTGTCCACTTTTATTTGTTCGTCAATACCGTGGGCACGGCCGACATTCCCGGCCTCAGGATATGCTGCGGGTCCTGTCCCTTTTCAAAACGAATCTTCACCGGGATCCTCTGCACGACCTTCACATAATTACCGGTGGCATTTTCCGCAGGAAGCAAACTGGTCTTCGATGCCGTGGCAGCGCTGAAGCTATCCACATGCCCGTTGTAGTCCCGGTTGTAGGCATCTACATGGATCGTCACCGGCTGGCCCACGCGCATGTTCTTGATCTGGTCTTCTTTATAGTTGGCGACCACCCAGATATCATCCAGCGGCACCAGCGCCATCAGCGGCTGCGCGGTTTGTACTACCTGACCTATCTGGACCTGCTTGTTGGTGACCACTCCACCCACGGCCGCGCGAATGGTGGTGTACTCCAGATTTAGTTTTGCCTGCTCGAGTGTCGCAGTACGGGTTTGCACCAGCCCTTCGGCCGAACCGGCGTGGGCCCGCGAAACCAACACCTGATCGGGCGCAGTACTCGCTCCTGCTACCTGGGCCTGGGCTTGGCGCACGTGGCTTTGGGCCACCACCACTCCCGCCTGGGCTGCATCCACGGCAGCACGCGCGGCTTTTTCATTGGTGACCGCGGCATCGAACTGCTGCTGCGAAATTTCATCGCGCGTAATGAGTTGCTGGTAGCGCTTCAAGTCATCGGCTGCTTTGCTGTAGTTGGCGGCGGCCTGGCGTAGCGTTGCCTCGGCGCTGTCTACTTCTTTCTGCGCTGCCATCAGGTTGGCCTGGGTGATGGAAAGCTGGCTGCCATATGTGATAGAGGCGATGGGTACACCTGTGCGGGCAGCTTGCGCGCCGGAGAGGGCATCGGCCAGATCTCCTTCCGCCTTTTGCATCGCAACCTCGTAATCACGCGGGTCAAGCTGCACCAGCAAATCGTCGGGTTTGACCGGTTGATTGTCATTCACATTGACGCTGATCACGGTACCGCTTACACGCGGGGCAATGGGCACAACGTAGCCTTCAATCTGGGCATCATCGGTGGATTCGCGCACGCTGTAGTACATCCAGAAACCGATTCCGCCCAGCAGCACAACCACGGCGGCGGCGAGAATAATCCATTTTGCCTGCGGGTGCTGCGCGAAGAACGATTTTTTCTCTATGATGGGTTGTTCAAGGGGAGTGTCGTCCACTCTCTCTTCAACAACTTCATCCACTTCAGGTTTCAACTCAAGTTCAGGCATTAGTGCATCTCCGCTAAAAACTCTCTGATGGACTTTTCCGCCAAGCCGACGGAACGCGCCAGGGAAGCCTTGGCAATGTTGTGCGAGTACACGCTGCTGATATAGGTTTCATTAGCATTGGCCAGAGCCTCTTGTGCCTGCACGACTTCAAGATTATTGGTCACACCGGCGGCAAAGCGGTCGCGGGCTTCATTCAAGGTTTCATTCGCCAGCTCAATCTCTTTGCCCGTGACCGCCACCTGATCGGAGGCAGCCTGTACATCGAGAAAAGCCTTGCGGACTTCGGAATCAATTTTTCCGCGGGTGTCTTCCAACTCGGCGCGGCGCCTTTGCAGCAAAGCATCTGCCTGTAAAGTATCGGCGCGCACTTTGCCGCCTTGAAAAATAGGAATGTTCAGGCTCGCGGCAGTGCTGAAGGTCCCGTGAGAGTGTGCGAAGGTGCGTCCAATGTCGCCATAGTTGCCTTGCACACCGAGTGTAGGAAGATTTTCCGCACTCGCGCCGCGGCGTCCGGCTTCGGCAGAATGCACCAGGGCCTCCGCCCGCTGGAAGTCGGCGCGATGCGAATATGCATCAGCCAGGGCTTTCTCTAGAGTTACTACTGGGGCGGGCGCATAAGGCATTTTGTCGGCCAAGTTAAATTCCTGTCCGCCGGGCAGGCCGATGGCGCGGGCGAGGTCGAGCTTGTCTTTGGCAAAGCGATTTTTCGCGGCCAGAAGCTGTTGCTGACGGGATTGCAGCTCCACTTGCGACCGTAGTGCATCAATTCCTGCTACCAATCCGGCCTTGCGCATGTTGGTGGCCTGCTCGTAGGCCGTTTGCGCGGTGGCGAGCTGGCTTTGTGCAGCGTCCACGCGTGCAGAAGAAGCGACCGCCTGCAAATAAAGATCGGCGATGACCACGACAACAATTTCACGCGCATCGACGTAGGAAAGTTTGGCGGCCTCCTGATCCAGCGATGATGCTTTCTCCTTATGCCATAAAGAAAGGTCCACCAGGGATTGCGAAAGCGAGGCGCGCGCATCACTCAAGCTGAACGGTCCGACAATTGTGGGAACTCCGGGAATAGGAGGCAACCCAAACGCAGCCAAGTTGTTCTGCTGAACAGATTCAGTGACGCTGGCATTGATGTCGGGCAGCAATTTGCTCAGGGCGCGCAGGCGCGCCGCTTGGGCGTTGCGAATATCCTGGGTTCCCTCAATCAGTCCGAGGTTTTGTTTTAACCCCAGTTCGAGCGCATCGCGCAGCGAAAGTTCTACGGCGGTGCTGGTTGCCTGGCCGCTGGGAACGCTGCCGGAAAAGGAGGGTGGAAGCTGGCTCAGGCTCTGGCTCAGTGCGCCCAGATCTGTGGATTGTCCCAGCAGGAGAGTCGAGCCCAACAGCACCATTCCCGCAATCACCAGGACCTTATAGTATTCACTTCGCATTGCAAGTTGGTTCACGATCATTCCTCGCCGCAATTCGGCTTGGTTAATGCTAATTGGATAAATTTGGTGACCTCACGGCGCCGGATTTCGATCCCTTTTTTGCTCCATGGGTCGTGGCTGCTCAAGATGCGGATGACCGAGCTGCTGACAAAATAAAAGTTCATCATGCCGATCATGGAGTACACAAAGTGCTCCGGATCGAGAGGGTAAATCTCTCCCGCAGCAATACCTTTCCGGACAATCTGGCGAAGCGCATGATGGATAGGTTTGATATATTTTTGCGCCAGCTTGGTCAGGTGCGGAGAGCTGGAGACGCCCTGGCGCATGATCTCCTGGTAAACCAAACGCAAACTCGATGGCGACTCGCTTTGCGCCAAGTCGAAGTACATGTTGATGTAAGCCAGAAGTTTCTCTTTCGGTGATTGCGGGCCTTGCAAGGTGGCCAGCACCCTTGTGCGCCAGTTGCCGAAAATTTCTTCCAGCGCTGCTTTATAGAGAAGATCTTTGCTCTTGAAGTAATAGAAGAGCAGCGCAATGTTGACCCCGGTTGCCTTGGCGATGGCATCCATGCGCGCGCCGGAAAAGCCCTGCTCGGCAAACTCTTCAATGGCGGCACGGAGGATGGCCGGCTTGGCATTCAGGGCTTTTTCTGGAGCGCTGGCCGGATTTGCATGCGGACGAGGCATGTTAAGTAAGTACTTAATTAGAGTATAAACCAGGAGCAGGGATGCAGATTAAATTCAAGTTAATTTGTTTCCACTGGTTTTACGGGGCCGTAGAACCGTCGAGTTCATAATAGAAGATGAATGGTAGAGACGTAGCTTGCTGCGTCTCTCTAAAGTGAGGGTAGACAAAGCTTGTGTGGCGCAACGCGATAAGCCGCATGGAGGAAGAGCAGCGTTTCTGTAAAGCATCCACGCACCATGTTTCTCCCCTCTGTCATGTTGAGCGGAGCACCACGACTCCATGGGCAAGCTTACAGGATCTCAAGCGCGCAGTCGAAACACCCCGAGAAGGTTTCGGTCTGCATTTCGCATCAGGGAATTTTTCCGATGCGCCGCCAGCGAAACAGGCTGGGCTCGCTCATCCGCTTCCCGCCCACCAAACTCCGGGATTTGGTGCAATGATCGCCGCGGGCGGAAGTCACGGCTGCCGTTGCGGGACACGCTCTGGGAAGAATTCCCCGGCGGCATTTCTTCCGCAGGCATTGTCGGGGTGTTTCGACTACGCGCCCATCCGTCTTGAGGCTACAGATTTTCTCCAGGCGCTCCGCTCAACATGACAGAGGAAAAAAGCATTGAATCGCCTGAGAATCGTCGCGAAAAGAAAAGAATTTAGGGCATAGTAGTACAGCCGTCCCCGGCTGTGCCATCTGCTCATAAATCCTAGAAACTGAATCTGACTCCCAACTGCGCCGCGAAAGGAATCCCCACTGTCGTTCCTGGTCCGAAGAAGTCACCCAGCGCGCCGCCCGGCAATCGCAGGTCCTTGAGGCTGCGAATCGGACGCGTAGCGCTGCAATCGGCATTGAGACAAAGGTCGGTAACATTGCCGGCGGCAACTTGATCCGGGGGGACGGGCAGTGCGCCAATATCTCCGACAAAGTTGTTTCCGGGGTTCTGCCGGTTGAGCAGGTTAAAGAACTCAGCAAAAGGTTTGATGGAAATGTGCTCATTCGGTCTGAAGTCCCGGCTGACGCGCAAGTCAACCTGGGCAAAGGGCACGCCGCGAAATTCATCGAGGGTTGTCTGTCGCCCGTTTACTACGGCACGGTCATTGGCAACGCCATCTCCGTTGATGTCAACAGCGGTGGCCAGCGTGAATGGCCGGGCGCTCTCGAATTGCGACAATGTGCTCACTTCAAACTTCCAGGGCAGGTGCACAGTTCCGGCGAGAACGAAGCGGTGACGTACATCTTCGCCGGAAGGCCCATGATCTCCTGGGCCAAACGGGTTGAGCACGTTACTCACGCCGTTCACATAATCAAAAAGTTCACCGACGGTTGCTCCCCACGTGGTGGCGTTAGCCAATGTGTAATGCGCGGTTATATTCAGCCAGCGGGAATTGTGCTGCACTACGAACGAGACCCCATCGTAGCGTGAACGGTTATCCGTCCTGAATGCGGAGATGTTGTTGGGGATTGTGGCAGGCAGCGTAGTGCCCGAAACGTATTCGTATCTGCGGTACTGATGCACGCCTTGCTGGTGCTCGTAATAAACGTCTACACCCCAGGTGCGATTGAATGTATGCTCCACGCCTGCGCTGGCTTGGAGAGCGTAGGGCGTGCGATATTTCGGATCAATAAGCGCGGCCTGGTCCCCGGGATTGAGAGTGGTATCAACTGCGCGGAAGGCGTCGGCCCAGCCGTTCTGCGCCAGGTCGTTGTAGTACATACCTACGCCGGCCCGAATGACGGTATTTGCTGATGCGCCGGGAGCGTATGCGACACCCAGGCGAGGAGCAAAAGCCTTGCGATAGTCATGGGGGACGCCGAAAGGAAAGGGCGCCCCGGGAGTCAGAAGCAGTGCCAGCGCCGGATTTTGCGACTGATCAGCTCCATTGGAGTTAAACAGGCCCGAGGTAGTGTCGTAGCGCAGGCCGTAATTTAAGGTAAAGCTGGGCGTGACCCTCCACGAATCCTGCGCGTACAGGCCGTAGCGCTGAACACTTTGTCTGAATCGTCCTCCACCTCCCGGGGAATCGATGATCTTTGCCAGTGGATTTCCTGAGCCGTCCACCGGGCAAGCCGCCGGATCTGGAGACACAGCAGCGGGATCACAGGTGAAAAATGGCGCCAGGCTTTGTCCGCTGCTGACCAGGTCAGAGGGATTCAGCGACGTAAACTGAATGAGCCTTTCCGCATCATCGGCGATGCGTCCGCTCAGCACCGGCTCCTGCACGAAGTTGATTCCGAACTTCACCGAGTGTGTGCCGGTGGTGTGGGTTACATCATAGCGAAACTGATACTTCTGCTGGTCGCGCTGAACCGGGAACTTTGTGATCGGCGTTGCAAATTGATTGTCGCCAAAAGTCTCAAATCCCGAGGTGGTGTGAGTATTGGCGCTGAAGGGGAATGCCAATGCGAAACCCAAATGCGAATTGCGGTCTTTGGTATGGTGAAAGTTGTTGGCTTGAAATGTAAAAGATCCCAGCCAGGTGGGCGTGAACTGGTACTGATTGTTGATCAGCAAGCTCCAGTAATCGGAATTGGCAAGCGCACCCGCGGAGGGCAGCGTGGCCTGCTGAATCAAATCGTTTTTTGTGCGGCCCTTGTCCAAAGATCCCCGTAGGAACCACTGCGAGCGCGCCGACTGCGCCCAATCCAGGCGGCCATCGTAGAGAAAGTCTTTGAAGGGCACATCCACCGAAGAAGGAACTGTGATCGCAGTAACGCCGGGAATCTGCCCCAGCGCCGCCAATTGCGCCAGCGCTCTGAATTCACTCTGCGTATCGTTGCTGTATGCCGTGCTGGCATTTTCATGGACATATTCAAATGCTGAAAACAGCCACAGCTTGCTTTTGATGATGGGGCCGCCAAAAGTGATGATTCCATTCTCGCGCGAGAAGGGCTGCTTGGGATTAGGTTCAGGATTATCCAACCGGTTGCGCGCGTTTAATCCGCGCTCGCGGAAATAGGCCGCCAGGTCGCTGTGCCAGTCGTCGGTGCCGCGGCGGGTTGCAATGATGATCGATCCGCCGTTGGTGCGCGAGGTATCGGCGTCGTACTGCGCCGTGCGCACCACGAATTCCTGTATAGCGTCCGGAGAGTAGCTTTGCAGGAAGCCGCCGATGTAATCGTCGTTGTTGTCGCCGCCATCTACCGAGAGGTCCACATTCAGGCCTGAGCTGCCACCGAAAGAGACCGCCGTGATGCGCGCCTTGGTGGGGTCAGAAGGTTCAACCGGCTCCGTCATCGGGCTGAGGTAGGCGATGTTGGCAAAGCTGCGGCTGGCCAGGGGAATTGATTCCAGGTCCTTGGCGGTAATTACGCTTTGCTCGACGCTGCTGGTGGTGTCAATGGTCTGGCTGGTAACGGATTCTCCGCGCGCCTCGACCTGCACGCTTTGCTCGGCGACCTCAGGCTTCAAGACAATGGAGACCGTAGAAACCGTTCCTACCGTGATCTTCACGGCAGAATGAGAAGCGGCAAAGCGCGTCGCTGCAACTGCCAGTTGGTAGTCGCCGGGCAGCAGCGCCTCCAGGCGAAACTCGCCCAGGTTATTGCTGGTTGTGCTTCGGCTGACTCCGAGTGCTGCGCTGGTAAGAGAAACCTGGGCGCCGCTGATGCGCGCTCCGCTGCTATCGCGAATCGTACCGGCAAGGGCGCCGTCTGGGTTCTGGGCAACGGCATAAGGCGCGATCAAAAACAGAAAAAGCAACGCAGACATGAAACGCATCGAAATGGAACGCACGGAAGTGAAACCAGAAACCTGCTTTGACAAAACCATCACGAACTCTCCAGGTTCTAGGGAAATATTTCTGCAGAAGATGCGGTAAGTGTTTACAGCTTAGGAAACTAATGTAGCTGAGCCTGTGCAACTACTACCAACGCTCGTAGTTCGTGGAATCTGGAGCTTGTTTAGTTCGGTTGATATCCTCGCTTGTATTCCATTTTTTTAATTGGATGTCATGCTGAGCGAGGGCGAATGCCCGAGTCGAAGCACCCCGGGAATGCTTCGGTTGCCCAAGGTTGCATTAAGGCATTTTTTTAGTAAAGAAATTGCGACTTCATGAGGTGTCAGCAAGCTAAACAAGACTATTAGGTTAACTTTCACAAGCCGTGTTATGTGCCTTAAGGGCGAT
>DATHMF010000081.1 GCA_035487355.1 Terriglobales bacterium
AAAATCAAGCGGTCCTTAGCCGGGTCGCTGCCCAATGCGTGATAGAAGACATGGCGGTTATACATCTCCTCTCCGGGAGCAACGTCTCCCGGTTTGGGATAGCGCGTGTAATAGAAGCCGGAGTTGTCAGGCATCCAAGCGAGACTCGCGGCGCGCGTCTGCTCAATGGTGTCGGGCAAAAGTTTACCGGTTGCAGATTCGATTACGTGCAGGGTACTGATCTCTGAGCCGCTGGGCGATGTCCCGTAGGTCAAATACTTGCCGTCATGCGAAGGATAAAACCAATCAAGCGAAATGGTGCCATCGGCAACCAGAGTATTAGGATCAACCAACACCTGCTCGGCGCCATTCAGTCCCTTACGCACGTAGAGAACAGGCTGGTTCTGGTTGCCCTCGCGGCGGCGGTAAAAATAATATTCTCCGGCAACATTGGGTGTGCTCAATGCGCCCACACTGAATAGTTCGCTCAAGCGGGCATGCAGGGCATCGCGTCCGGGGAGCGGATCGAGCACGCTGCGCGTGTAGTTCAGCTCGTCCCGGACAAACTGCTGGGTGGCGCTGCTCTCGCCATCTTCCAACCAGCGAAATGGATCGGTAATTTTGTGGCCGTGCAGGGTCTCTTCCACAGCTACAGGCTGGGGTTTAGGCGCGGCCGGAGAGCTGGCATTGGGGGCGCTTGTAGTTGCATCGCCTTCCGCGATTGCCAGGGTTGCGACCAGGGATGAAGAGATCAGAAAAAGGAAGAAAAGCCAGATCAAGCGGGAAACTCCTCGCATAGCCAAACCTCGAAGTATAGATGCACAGTTCGTGCACAAAAAGCCTAACAGAAAAACAGCTCCAAGTTACAAGCTCCCACGGCCAGCCGGGGCAGGCCAAGCTCCAAGGGAGAAGTGGCACTCCCCAAGTTCCTCGGTGACCTCCTAAGCAAGGTTGGGGGATGGCAGGGCTGGTAGTAGTACCCCCACCCCCATTACTTTAAGTAATCCCTGCGGTGATAAGTCACTGATATCCAATGACATACAGAGAGGGCCGCGTGGTTGAAAGTAGTCTCAAATAGGCAATTGGTAAGCTCCATTAAAAACAGCTCTCACGGCCAGCCAGGGGCAGGCCAAGCTCCAAGGCCAGTACTTGGCATTCGGGCTCCGGGCAGGGAGATAGGTTTTCAAAGGACCTAAGGGACTTATGAAAAGCCCCGCATTCCTCAGAATGCTATAAACACACTTCAGCCCCATGATGACCTGCAGTTTCCAGGGAAGCAATGTTTTGATGCCAGACTGGTATCAAAAATTCGCACCACGAGCGCAGCGGAGGCGAGGGACCGGGGTTTTACCGGCAAACCAGCAAGTGGCGGAGCGAGTTGGCAACTTTGTAAAACTGTTATATAAAAGTAAAGAAAGCAAGGGGCGCCATTTTGCGCCGTTTTCCTGCCTATTACACTCCTCAGTAGCTCAATGGCAGAGCATCCGGCTGTTAACCGGAGGGTTGTAGGTTCGAGTCCTACCTGAGGAGCCAATTCTTACCGCGCTTCTTCTCCTCATAGATTCCAAAGGGGTCCTTCGACTTCGCTCAGGATTTCGCCTGCGGGCTCGGACGCCCGCAAGACGGCTCAAGTTCGAGTCCTACCTGAGGAGCCAATTCTCCCAAGCACCTGCACAAACTCACACTGGGAACTCAGGTGATCTCCACCTTGACGCAAATCATTCATCCGGCGGACCGGCTGCTCCGGCGAGGTCTTGGGGCCTGATCTTATCGACATTGAATTTAGCGATGCGCTCGCGCATTGTCTTAAAGACTTCTTCGAGTGGAGGTGGATCACCAGCGATCCAGCGCAGCGGGTTAATGCGCGCCACCACAAATGAACGGAGGTAAGGGCTAATGAGGCCTCGTTCCTTCAGCCTCTTGACCACCGCCGCAACCCGCTCCTCGAGGTCGAGGACCATCGCTGCACGCTTTTCATGCATCTTGAGCGTTGCGCGAAGGGGATCGTCGGAGAACGTCTCGAGCCGCCGCAAGATCGAGTGATACGCTCCTCCGCCGAAGCGCGGCGTCCGCTCGTAGCAAACACCCAGCGTCACAAGTGCCGGTTCATCGAGGTAGAAGGAGAACTTCGACTCCGGAAGCGACGCGTCTTCTTCCACCAGGCCGCGGTAGATTCGGATGACTTCCAGAGAGCGTTCCTTAAGATTGTGGGCCTTTTCTGTATTGAGAGCGAGAATTTGCCAGGCTATCTCACGATCAACAACGATCAGTGCCGTGAGGGACCTGGCTCCAAGCCGGCGCATAGCCGCCAACCTGTGGCGCCCATTCGGAGTCCAGAAACCTTCTTTCGGAGCGACAACCGCAATCACCGGATCCAGGTAACGGCCTGTCTTGGTAATCACGTCTGCCAGGCGCTTGTGATGAGCGTCGGAAAGGTCACGTTGAAACGGTGTAGGCTCAATCGCTCCGATCGGCAGAATGGCAAGCACCACAGGATGGCCGCCCAGTGGTTCCTTGTACGTTCCTATGACACAACCGCCGGCTTTTTCAACAGCGCTCACGATCTCCTTCGCCGGGCCCTCCACTTCCTGAAGCAGGCACTCAGTTGGGAGAAGTCCTTTGGTTCCGGGCTTGGCTTTACGCGGACGACGCCGGGCTGGAGCGCGTTTCACCATCGCAAGATATTGTAATTGGATTGCTAACCGGAGGGTTGTAGGTTCGAGTCTTACCTGAGGAGTCAATTTCTTCAATACAGCAGACGATTGGCTAAAGTATGCGAACAATTGCTGGATTGTTTGGTCTAGTGCTTCGCCTAAGGATTGGCATGAAAAGCTTGCTGCTGTACCTGAATTAAGAAATTGTTCAATACTCGTGATACAAATTGATCTTTCACCCCAGAATCGGTTTGGACAGCTGCCCCAATGGGTGTGGGATTGGATTGGCAAGTCTAGGGTGTAGGGTTTCGCTTTCCAACACCCCTCCCAGAAAGAGCGAATGAAATACAAGGTATTCTTCCATTGCGGAAACGAACTTTCGCTCAAAACCAAAGTTGCGAAGGGCCGCGCATGGCTGGATGACACAGGATTGCATGTCGAGGGTCAGAACGGATTTACGATCCCCAGCGGCGACATACTGGATACCGAATTGTTCAGGCTCCACGGTCTTGGCCGCGTGATCCGCATAGAGTATCGGGGTGGGCGCTTGTTTCTATCCGTGGTTCGTCTAATGATTGGGCAGTTTGCTTTCATTAACTTCCTTAGGACTGGCGCACTACACAAGCAAATAGCTGCCGTTGCGAAGTCGCACTAAGATTTGAGCGGTGTGGAACTGCCGCATCCGATACGGCTGTGTTAGGTTTAAATACCGTCAAGGATTCATCGGCATCGAGCTGGTGGCACATCTCGCGCTGCGGCTGCGCGGGCGACCCTGCTTCTATGACGGGCGCGGCTAGATTCGAGTCCTACCTGAGGAGCCAATTCTTTTCCGACATTTAGCTTCATGTTTTGATTTTTCCTCAATGAATAGTTCTGCCATGATGCATAATAAACGTGCGTCGCAGGTGTATCTAAACGCTCCAGTAGTGTGTCGAATCGCAACAAAATTACGGGATGCTTATGGATAGGATTGTGTGGTTGCACTGAGAAATAGCAACAAAATGTCGGAACAGTTTACAGTCCTGGTAGTAGACGATGAGGAATCCACACGCAGATTCCTGCATTCCGTATTGACAGCCGAGGGCTATGACTGCCGGCTGGCAGATAGCCTGGAACAAGCCGAGGTCCTGCTGCGCCAAAGCCGCATTGACCTCGCTCTGGTAGACCTTTATTTGGGTACTGCAAATGGCTTGAACGTCCTTGATCTTCTCAAGGTCATACAACCGCAATGCAAATGTGTCATCATGACGGCGCATGCAACAATGGAAACGGTTGCGCGCTCCCTGAGCGGGGGCGCTTTGGAGTATTTGAGCAAGCCATTGCTGATAGACGACCTGCTGGCCCTGGTTCGGAAGGTGCAAAGCACCCGTCCTCAATTGACGAAAGACACGCGCCTCGAAGGGCCTTCCCTGGAGACCGCGATCGTCGGACGAAGCCCAAAAATGCTCGAAGTTTATCGAGCTATTGCTCGCGTGGCTGCCAGCAATGCCAGTGTTCTCATCACAGGTGCAAGCGGAACAGGCAAAGAACTGGTGGCACGGGCGATCCACGCGCACAGCGCACGCGTAGAGATGCCTTTTGTGCCTATGAATTGCGGCGCGTTTTCTGAAACCCTTTTGGAGAGTGAACTTTTCGGATACGAAAAAGGGGCGTTTACCGGGGCCGATGCTAATCATCCGGGGCTTTTTGAAGCTGCTCATGGAGGCACGCTTTTCCTGGATGAAATCTCTGAAACGAAAACAAGCTTCCAGGTGAATCTGCTGCGCGCTGTACAGGAGCAGCAAGTGCGCCGGGTCGGCTCCAACAAATATATCCCGGTTGATGTGCGAATCCTGGCTGCCAGCAACTGTAACCTTGAAGTGTTGATCCAGGCCGGCAGCTTTCGTGAAGACCTTTATTACCGTCTGAGCGTAGTTACGATTCAGCTCCCTACGCTGGCCGAACGCAGTGAAGATATTCCGGAGTTGATCTACTACTTTCTCAAGCGCTCCAATGCAAGGAACAAGAGAAACATTCAGATTACTGCAGAGGCGGTGCAATCTTTGAGCCGTATGTCATGGCCGGGCAATGTCAGGGAATTAGAAAATTTCATCGAAAGGCTGGCGATTTTCTGTGCCTCCGGGGAAATTGGACTAGCTGATGTGGAACGCGAGGCTGGCAGCAAACGCCAGTTTGTCACACCCACAGTTGCCGGCAACGGATCGGCATCAACATTGCAGGCGATGGAGCGCCAGCACATTCTGCGCGTTTTACAGGAGGCGGAGGGAAACAAGTCTAAAGCTGCTCGGGCGCTAGGAATTGAAAGAAAGACGCTCTATGAAAAGGCGCGACGCCTGGGAATTGATCTTCAGACGAACAAGCGATGAAGGGCTTTTCGCCAAACTCGGAAATTCGTGGAACATTTTCATTTCGGCGTTGGCTGCGGCTCAATCTCCTGCTGCTGGTTCTAACCGGACTGATCAGCTTAAGCTTTCCAGTCATCAGTCTGAGCCGCAAGCTGGAAGACTTTTACTTCAGGCTGCGGAGTGCCCAGCCTACATCAAGGGATGTCGCCCTTGTATTGATTGATGATTCCGCATTGGCCCGTTACGGAAGATGGCCCTGGCCTCGAAAGCAACTGGCGCAATTGGTGCAAACCGTAAGCCAGTTTCACCCCAAAGCAATCGGGGTTGACATCATTTTGTCCGAACCCGAAGATGAAGCCAATGATTCAACTCTGGCGGACGCGCTCGAACAAGCGCGCAATGTTGTCTTGCCGTCCAAGATTTCCAGCTCGCTTGAAGGCGGTTTATGGATAGATCCGCTGCCGCGTTTTTCTAAGGCGGCAGCGGCTGTAGGACACGTACAAGCTGTGGTGGATTCAGATGGTCTATGCCGAAGAATCCCGATCGCGGAACCCAGCGCTGAAGGCCCGCGTCTTGCTTTTGTTGCCGAGTTAGTCAAGGTTGCGAATCCCGGAACCGCAATGCCAGAAGAAGCCGGCAATTCCCATTCATCCAATGAGATTGCAGGGACCGATCGTTTTGAACCCCAGTATTTGACCATCAATTACCGCCAGCAGTTTGCTCCTGCGCAATCCGCGCCTCCGTTTGTGACTCTTTCAGCCGGTGATTTGTTGGAGGGCCAAAGGGAAGATTTGTTGCGAGGGAAAATCGTGCTTATCGGCTTTGGCGCGACTGAGCTCAGCGACCGCCTCTTCACCCCAGTGAGCGATCAGAATCCAATGCCCGGGGTCGAGGTGAACGCCAACGCGGTTGACACTCTTCTGGAACACAAACAGATACAAAGTTTAGGGGTAGCTACCCAGATCCCGCTTCTGTTATGTGCCAGCATGCTTTCACTATGGATTGTGATGTGGTGGCCAGCCGGCCGGGGTCTGTTGTGCCTGTCAGCGCTGTTGTTGGCGGGATATGGCGCTGGCTATCTTCTCTTCAGTGTTTTTTACCGGCAATTGCAATACGGCCCTTTTCTGGTCATGGCTGTGTTAGCGGCGCCGCTCGCCCAGTTGGAAAACCTTATTGTGATTGATCGCGCCATTACGCGCGGGCTGAAGGAACTGCAAGCGTTGCTGCCTGTTCCTACAGAATTTTCGCCGCATAGGATTTTTATTCCCAGCCAGGATGCTCCTCCCTCTAACCTGCACTGGAAATTGAAGTCATTGCGACAATTACAGGATGAATTGGCTTCACTCTATGCCTTCGACGAAATTTTGCTTGAAACCATGCAGGAGGCCCTTGCCGTCTACGCATTGGATGGACGCCTGTTGTTCCACAATTCAAGTTGGGCGCGATTCTGCGAAAAGCAGGCCTTGGATGTAACCGCAAGCATGGAAGATCTGACGCGGAAGCTGGGAATTGGTAATAAATTCTGGCAGACGCCCCGGGATTCGTCTGGCTGGCAAGAAAAAGAGCTTTCGTTGAAAGAAGGCTGGTGGCGTTTTCGTACGGTGCGGCTCCCCTGGCCTTCCCCCGCCGAGTCCAACGCTACTCTCTTGCTCGCCGAAGATACCAGTGCGCTCCATGAGAGAGACCAGACGCGCGCCGAGGCATTGGGATTTGTGACCCATGAATTACGTACGCCGTTGGTTGCAATCCAAGGGTTTGCAGAGATGCTCATGCTTTATCCGCAATCCGCTTCCAGCGGGGAAGCTCCGGCAACAATTTTTCGCGAAGCAAGGCGTCTTGTGGCCATGATTAATGCCTACCTGGAAGTGCTGCGTATGGATGTTGGCTCCCGTCCACTTCGCCTGAGGCTGGTGGAGGTTAGCGATATAGTGAATCACGTTCGGCAGATTATGCAACCGCTGGCACAGTCGGCACAAATCGAAATCGTTGCGGAGATCGAGCCGGAAGCCAGGCTTCTCAATTGCGATGAGCCGCTCATTACCGGCGCTCTTCTTAATCTTGTAAGCAACGCCGTAAAATACAGCCCTAAAAGAAGTATAGTGAGGCTGCAGGTGAGGATGAAAGAAAGCGAGATTGAGTTCTTAGTTCAGAACCCTGGTCCGGCCATCCCAACAGAGGACCTCGATCGCATCTTTGAGCCCTATTACCGGGTCTCACAGCAGTCTGATTCAAAACCCGGATGGGGATTAGGACTCGCATTCGTGAAACGGATTTGTGAGCAGCACGGCGGCCGGGTGCAAGTGAGCAGCAGCGCATCTTCAGGCACCTGCTTTTGTTTCATCCTCCCCATCCATTCCAATATGATTTCCGAGGCAGTCGTATGAAAATTTATCCAATTCGCAAGCAGGTTTTCTTCTGCATAATGTTTTTCTTAAGTGTGGGTGCAGTTTCCCAACAGGGTGGGCTTTCTGCTACAAGTGCTCCGTATGCGGGCGCGACGGTTGCTGATTTCGAAAAAAAGGTGCAACTGCAGCTTCCCGGGCAAGGCTCCTCGGCTCCGAGTCGCGGGCAGGTTCTGCCGCCTGATAGCGTGATCAACACTGGAGACGGGCATATTCTGCTGCATCTGGAGGATGGCAGCGAGATCCTGGTGCAGCCCAACACACAGTTGATTTTGAAGCAGCCCTCCCCATCAAATTGGCAGCGTTTGCAGTTGCTGTTCGGTCAAATAAAGGCCGAGATACAAAAACGTGTCAGCGGGTCGCCGCCGTTCCAAATAGGCACTCCCAGTGCCGTGATTTCGGTGCGCGGCACACGCTTTTATGTAGAAGTGGATAAGCACAAAGTCACCGAAGTTGATGTGGAGGAAGGCGAGGTTCAACTCGAAAACGCGAAAGGGATTGGCGCCCCGATCCTGATTAAGGCTGGGTCCTCCAGTCGCGTGGGCGAAGACTCCGCTCCTGAACCCACACAGCCGACGCAAGAGCTGCAAAAGCAGTCAGGAAAGTCTGGTTCTAACGGCAACGGTAACGGTAACGGTAACGGTAACGGGGGGAAGGGACAGGGTAAAGGACTGGGACAAACCAACCAGTCCCACTCCCAGGCACACACTCCGCATGTACCCAAAGCAGTCGGACATAAATGAACGGGAGCAAGAGATAGGAGACGCAATAACTATTATCTTTTACTGAACTCAACGCCTACTTGTGGTCTTTGGCATCCCGGTGATTATGGTCGTCGCGGTCGTGGTCGCCATCGTGATGGCCAGTTGAGTGACATCCGTTTTTCTTGGCCTGACCCGGTGGGAGGTTACAATTGCCCCAGCCGGTCTTCTTACCGTGGCTCTCACCGTTGTTGCGGAAATGATTCTGATGGTGATCATCTTTGTCGCGGTCTTTATCGCGGTCTTTGTCTCGATCATGATCGCGATCATGGTGCCCGCGATCATCGCGGTCACGGTCGGCGTGCTTGTCATCACTACCTTTACCGTGGCCTTTATCGGCGAGAGCAGACATCGGAACCATGGTCACACTGAGCGCCAACGCGAGCAGAAAACGCAAAATTCGTATATGCATTGCTACATTCCCTCCTAAAACCCCTGTCGAGTTAAGTAGCATATTTATTACCAAAGAAAACACCTTAAGAATCAGTAAGTTGGAATGAGAGCCCGGCGCGCTATGTGTTGGATCGTAACAGGCTGTTTCCTTTCAACCCATAAACTCTACTCATAATCTTTGCATGTAATTGATTTTATTGGCTTTCTCTCTTGGCACCAGAGTTGCTAATACAGCGGTCGTGCCGCTTCTGAAGGAGTCAAACCAAATGAAGTTGTTACGCATTGCAAGCATAGGATCTTTTCTGCTAGCAAGTGCACTCTTCTACTACAACTTGCCAGGTTATGGCGCAGGTGGCGGTAGGCATGCGGGAGGACCACCCTCTGGCGGGGGAATGGGACACTCCAATATGGGAAGCTCGAGCCACGGCAGTATGGGAACATCGAGCCACGTTACGCAATCGGGAAGCCAGACACAATCGCAGACGTCCTTTCCGAAACAACTCTCGAATCCGAATTCAAAACTTTCTTCCAACCTGCAGAAGCTGTTGCCGAAAGGAACGACCCCACAACAGGCTTGCTCCGGATTTAAGAATCTTGGCCAGTGCGTGGCCGCAATTCACGTGTCTCACAATCTGGGGATTCCATTTTCCGACCTGAAGAGCAAGATGACGGGATCGAATTCGGAGAGCCTGGGCAAAGCCATTCAGGCCTTGAAGCCGAGTTCGGACTCCACGGCTGAAAAGAAAAAGGCTGAGAAACAGGCCCAAGACGACATGAACGAATCCGAAAGCTGAATTTTACTTTTGAGGTTCGAGTTTGCTGTGAAGAGAGCTTTATGTTCTGCATCTCTAGAAGCGTAGTGAGAGGTTTCTGGGGGGAAAGATGCAGTAGAGAGTGCGAAGCAGATTTTTCCAATTTTCGTTACACCTTTAGAGAGGGGTTGTAATAAAAGTCGGCAAGAATCTGCTTCGCTGCTCTTAAACGAGCATCGTGCTTATGAAATACACAATTTCCAGAGACGCTGATCTTGTCACAGTCATTGCCTGTGATGCAGTCACTCTGCAGGACTGCATTCGTTCGGTCGAGTACCTTCTGAAGGAAGTGCCCCTGCGACCTGGAATGCAGCTTCTTATAGACGCCACATGCGTCAAACCAGAGCTCTCATTCGATGAACTCCGCCAGCTTGCCTGGCATGTCAATCGAGTGGTCCGGAGTGGAGTCCGCAGCATCGCTATAACTGCCAACGGTGATTTCATTTATGGTCTCGCCCGGGTTTTCTCAGCCTATGCCGATATGGATGGTTTTAACGTATCTGTATTTCGCACTCAAGAAACGGCCCGGACGTGGTTGGAAAGTTGCAGACCGGTCACGTATTCATCGCTCCAAATAACGTCACGGTAAGGGGAGAGACGCGATGGAACCTGCTTTTTTAGAGTCTTCTGTTTGAAGTTAGTTCATTCCAGAAAGGGCACTCAATAATGCATCAGCACAAGGGATTTTCGTTAATCGAATTGCTGGTTGTGCTCGGTATGATCCTGGTGATTCTTGCGGTTGCAATACCGATTTACAAGAACGCGATGGACAGCGTACACCTCAAAGAGGCCGGAAGAAGGTATGCTGGTATTTTGCAGCGCGGAAAGCTTGCCGCGGTAGCCGGCAACACATATAACGCCATTGGGGTACAGGCCCTTGCCAATTCTTGCACAGAAGTCTGTGTCGGTATCGCTTATGTGGACACTACAGATACCAATAATCCACCAACTAACTATGCTGCTCCAGAACCGATGGCGGTGCTGGGGAGTGGGGTCCTATGGGGTTCATCCGGGCCCGCAACCAATGATTTGAACAATAAAGTGTTTCCAAGCGGAACTCTTAGTTATCCCCCTGTCTTCGGCCCACGCGGACTGCCATGCGTTCCAATGGCTGTCACGGGCGGTACGATTTGCAATACACAGGGAGGGAACGTTGCTTATGCCACCTACTTCCAGTCTCCCTTAGGAAAATGGGAAGCAGTTACGGTGAACCCAGCAGGAGAAATCCAACTCTGGTCCTACGATCCGGACGCCTCCGCGTGGAACCAGATAGAAAACATAAAAGCATAGAAGCCGGTCTCGCGAAATACCTTAAGAGAACAGATCCAAGACTATAGAGCAACATGGACTCTATGCTGCTTGTGGTTGACTGAGAGCGGCTAGGAGGCGCTCTTCCACTCTTCGGGATACAACCTCTTTGCACATGCCGGGCAAATGCCATGCGTAAAGTCGGCTTGGGAATGTTCGCGGATATAACTTTCAATCTGGTTCCAGTATCCCTGATCGTCGCGGATATTCTTGCAAACCGCGCATATGGGAATCAGACCTTTGAGGGTCTTGACCTTGCTGAGTGCTTCCTGAAGTTCCAGAATCAGTTCTTCGCGGTCCAACTCCGCCCGTCTGCGTTCCGAGACAATGGTTGCAAGCGTCATCGTCATTACCGCGGTCACGCCCATAAATGCCTGCAGCAGGAGCAAAGATTCGTTTTGCGTCTTGCCGACGAATGGACCAAACCCGAGAAGCGTGCCCCGGATAGCGATGCCTGACAGCAGGAAGGTCACCGTTGCCACCCCTCGCTGACCGAACCGCAATGCCGCCCAGATGAGGCACGGAATGCACATGAACTCCAGGGGATAGTTCTTGTGGGAGAAAGGAAGCAAGCCGCCAAACACGACCTCACCCACTGAGAGAAGTAGAAGGGCGAGTGTGCCGGCTTCCAGCAGATGCTTCCTGTTCCAGGAAACAATGTTGCTGGTTGCCCATAAGATCAGCAAGGGAGCTACGATGAGATCGCCGGTTGCATCTCCCAACCACCACGTCAGCCAAACCGTTCCATAGTCGCCCCATCGGGCAAGACCGCCGAGGGCAAGGCTGGTCACACCGCAAGTGGCGCTCACCAAAGTGCTGAGGACCGCACCAAAGAACACAAATTTGAAAACGTCCCGCGTACGCTCGAATGAGCGCAGGCCGCCTGCGAAATGGTTCACCAAATAGGCCCCCAGCATCCCTTCCAGGGTGTTTCCCATCGCGATGCTGGCCGAGGTGGCGATACCGCCGGCGGTTGTGATGTTGGTCAAGAATGCTGCCACCAGAATACCCGGCCAGACGCGGTAGCCAAGGAATAGAAACGCCACGAGGGCAATTCCCGTAGGCGGCCAGACCGCTGTGGCGCTTGCGTTGGCAAAGGCCAATCTCAGCCCAAGCTTGCCTGCGAGGATATAGCTGGCAGTCACGAGGAGGAGGGCTGCAAGGTCTCTCAAAAATCTGGCTTTTGGTGTTGCCTCTCCTGGCTCAGGTTGAGATGGCGAGTTGCCTCGGAGAGCAACCGGGAGGCCGTCAGGCATAGTTTGACTCCTCAGTGTGCTGGGCGCGTTTGGCGGACCAGTCCACTCAGTCAGACGTGCGGTGGCGTGCGCCCAATTATAGCGCGGGCTTCCCGCCAACGAGAGGCCGATAATCTGGGATGTGATGACACGGAAGTACATCGAACTTCTGGGTGCGTTCCACGTGCACGTGTACGAAACTGATTTCACCAGTGGGAGCCCATTGTCGTGCGCGAACCTCCGCTCATCTCGGGGGAAGCCTAACCGGCGTTCCGGGCCCAAGAAAAAGGCCCCGGATGTGCTTGGAAAGTTGTAAGCTAGCTGCAGTATTCACCTGCTTAAAAGAGCCCAACCATGCGAGGAGATCTGCAATGAAATCCTGCCGTTTCAAGCTTGTCTATTGCATTGTCGCGCTGGGGATTAGCTTGCCTGCCATGGGTCAGGATTCGCCGCAGGTTGATCAGGAAAAGGGATTCACCGCAATTGAGAGTTTCCAGGGCAGTCTTAACTCTTCAAATAAGCTTCTCAGACTCGATTCCACTCTAGGCTACGATTTCAATAAACACTTTGGTGTGTTTGCCGGGGTTCCGATGTACTACAGCAACATTCTCGATACCAGTCTGGCTTCGACGACGGGTACATCTGTCCGCAGGGCCAATGAGGGCATTGGCAACATCTATTTAGGCCTGGCCTTTCGAGTGCCTCATGACGAATGGAGTTTTACATCTACAATTACAGCGGCTGCGCCTACGGGCAGCACCAAAAAGGGATACAGCACCGGACGAGTGAGTGTTGACTGGTCCAATCGCTTTGGGCGTACATTTCATCGAATCACACCATTTATTGGAGCCGGACTGGCGAACACTGTCTCAGACACGCCCCTGGTGACGCGTCCTTTTACATCGCTGGGTGTGGTCGGCCATCTGGAGGAGGGTGCAGAGTACGATTTAGGCCATCACTTCTCAGTAGGCGCCTCGGCCTATCAGATTTTCCCCTCAGGAAGCCAGACGGTCTTTAGCCAGGTGATTCTGCCCGATCAGAGCGGTCAAGGTCAGAGTGGTAATGCTGGCCAAGGCAACAACGGTAACTCCGGTCAGGGCAACAACGGCAACGGTCAGGGCAACAGTGGCAACAACGGTAAAGGCAAAGGCAACAACGGTAATCGAGGCAATAGCGCCAACGCTCCGGGTCACAACAAGACTGGCCCGGGGAATCCTAACCGGCCTTTCGAGCTTGCATCCGTTACCATAGGAACAGGACTTACACGAGAGAACGGGTTCGACGCATGGGTCGGCTTCGAACCTAGCCAGCTCTGGCATGTTGAGGTGGGATACGCACGCAGCATGACCTATGACTTCAGCAGTTTTACCTTTAGTCTGTCTTTCGACATCGGAAAGCTGATTCGTTCCAGGAAGGGACACTAGGAAGTCTTACTGATACCAAGGCGTATTTTCTGTATGCCGGTAGTTGCCGGGACGAGGCTCTTAATCAATGCTCAGGGTTCTAAGAATCAGCTCCGAGCCCGGATGAGTTGCAGCGGCGCTGGCAACAGAGACTTGAGACATAATCATCACTTTGTACTTCTGACTGCTCAGCATGTAGAACTTGGCTTCGTGCGGCACTTGCGTTCCCAGCACATCAATACTGAATTGTTGCAGCACGCCTTGCTGCTCTTCACCGGCAACCGTGCCCGTGACAGGCGCTGATGTCCCTTTACTGACCTCGGCTGTCTTGAATGAGCCGATGCTCAATTTGCTTTCAATAGCGGCGTCACGCCGCTGCGCAACTTCTGTGGCGAACGCCTCAAGGGTTAGCCTGTTCGATGGAGGCAAACAGATCAGGCTTACTACGGCATTACTCGGCCCTTCTATATGAATCGCTCTCACCTCTGGCGTGGCATCGAGGGTTGCGTCTTTGACAATAGTCCAATTTGAGTAGTAAGAGAATTGCACTCCATCTTTTTGATAATGCTGAACGGTGGGCGTGCGTGTGCACGCAACGCAGGCAAACATCACCGCCAGAGCCGCCAAGATGGGATACCGCATTTTCTGAATATTCATTTTCTGAAGAGATGGACTGAATGCCCAAGAGTAACAGAAATGACCCAAGGGAGTGTCCTGAAAAGTAAGTGTCATGGGTCCTTTTGAAATATAGAAATATGGCGCGCCTTGGGCGACGAAGTTAGAGCTTTCGCAATTTTGACCCCGGAGAGACGATGTTAAGCGACCTGGTGCAATTCTGAAAGCTCAATATTTCAGCCACTTTCTTCAGCAAGTCCTCGGGATGAACGGGGTTGGGAAAGGAGGGGGAAGTTGCGGCCTTGCTTTCGAGCGCGGTCCCATGATTCAGCGGTAGCCGCTTGACCTGAGAATAGCAAAACCTTGCACTCAGGGCACTTTTCAGACACGGCCAATGCCAGTGCACGATCGAGTGAAGTTGCGCGATGCTTCCTCTCAGTTTTCTTCTCGCTGTCTTAAGCTAAAGTTGCAGATGGCCGGCGACATGGCCGGCCATCCGCACCCGTGAACTAGGACCGCGGCTCACTGAATCTCGATTCCACTGATGAGAGCTTTGTTGGTCACGGTTGTGAACTGAATTACGATCTGACCGCTGCCATTGGCAGTGGTGCTGAACTGCTCGATCACCGCCTTGTTCGTCGCACCGGCCGTCGCGAAGATATCGAAATTGGTGAGTACCTGCGTACCGTTGATCGAGACATTGAAGACGCGCTGGCCGGCAGCCGTCCAGAAGGTCTCAGCAAAGTGCAGGCGAACGGTGTGGCCCGATCCGGGGGTGAAGCTGGGAATCGTGTAGCTGAACGTGGTGCCCGCCCCGATGGTCGCCGTCACCCTTGCCGACTGGTAGACGGCCATTGGCGCCGGATTGGTCACTCCGCTCAAATTAATCGTGTTGGCATGATTGATCGTCGCGCCGCCATTGAAGTCGGTATCCGCGACGAATGAGCCCGTTGTCGGCCCCCCTGCATTGATATCGACCGGACCGGATGACAACGCGAACGCCATCGAGTCGATGTTCCAGCCGGCCGTGTCCTGGTTCACTGTCAGCGTCTGCGTGCCCGCGGGCAGTGTAACAGTAGCTGTTACCGTCACCCAGGTCTGGAAGCCGCCGGTCGCTGGAACTGCAACCGTACCGCTGAGGTTGGTTCCCGACGAGTTGGAAATATGGAACGCATCGGCAACAGCGGTCGGAGCGGCAACCAGAATGCTGACCGTGTACGTCCCTGCCGTGGCCACGTTCACTGTGTAGCGGAACCACTGTCCCGCGGTCGTCCAGCCGAGATCGTTGCCGGTTGCGGGGGCTGTTGCCGTCTCCAGATCGACGCCGTCGGAGCGGTAGCCGTTGGCCGTTCCATTGACCGAGGTCACGTTATAGGCGACTCCCTGGCCGCCGGTGTCGTAGTTCTCGGCCATCACCGTGCCAGGAATCGCCGCGGGCGTTCCGCCGAACGGTCCCTCGGACGGCAGCAGGCCATAGACGCACAGCTGGCCGCTGTTGTTGGCCCCTGTACCGAAGCTGCCCAGATACGCCTTGCCGTTGGCGACGACGGGATAACTGTACTTGGAATAGTTGCTGCAGTTGTCGCGGGCGGCGTTCTGTTGCGAATCCCAGAGTTCGCTGCTGACATTGTCGGCGTTGAAAGCGCGAAAGATGCCGGGTACCGTGCCATGGTTGGCATCGCCGCTGAGAACACAATTCGCCCAAAGCACGCCGCTGCCGGTGGCGGCGCCATTGGCCGAAACCGAGAGCATGCAACCCGGCATGCCGCACGTGGCCGCCGTCATGGTGCTGGTATGAATCGCCGATGTGTTGAAGGTTGAGCCGTTGAACTGGAACTGCCGCAGGAAG